>CAJWCW010000065.1 GCA_913030615.1 uncultured Gammaproteobacteria bacterium
TCAACATCATGGACTTCTGTAAGGCCTTTAACGCAGAAACACAAAACGTTGAGTCTGGAATGCCGATTCCGGTAGTTATTACTGTGTATTCGGATCGTAGCTTTACGTTTGTTACTAAAACGCCGCCCGCGTCAGTTCTACTGCGTAAGGCTGCTGCAATTGATAAGGGGAGTGGGACACCAAATACCGATAAGGTAGGAAAAGTAACCCGTGAGCAGTTGGAGGAAATTGCTCGTTTGAAAGAACCGGATTTAACCGCGGCAGACATGGATGCCGCGGTTCGAACGATTGCGGGAAGCGCTCGCAGTGCTGGAATTGAGGTGGAAGCTGTCTAATGGCGAAGATGACTCGGCACAGAAAAATTGTTGAAGAAAAAGTTGATTACGAGCGTGCGTATCCAATTGGCGAAGCCGTGGCATTGTTAAATGAAATCTCGGGATCTAAATTCAACGAGTCCCTCGATATTTCGGTAAATCTGGGTATAGATCCAAAAAAATCGGATCAAACGGTGCGTGGAGCAACCAGTCTTCCGCACGGATCTGGCAAAGAGATTCGAGTAGCTGTATTCGCGCAAGGAGCTAACGCTGACAAAGCCCAGGAAGCGGGTGCTGATGTCGTTGGCTTTGAAGACCTGGCTGAGGAGATAAAGAAAGGCGAGTTGGACTTCGATGTGCTTATTGCAACGCCCGATTCGATGAGATTGGTCGGGCAATTGGGCAAAGTGTTAGGTCCGCGTGGTTTAATGCCTAATCCAAAAACGGGGACCGTTACTGCTGATGTTGCCACCGCCGTTTCCAACGCGAAGTCGGGTCAGATTCAATTTCGGGCAGACCGCGGCGGGATTATCCACGGAAGCGTGGGCAAACTGGGATTTGATCCGTTACACGTTAAAGAGAATATCGAAGCGCTGATTTCCGATCTTAGAAAAGCGAAACCGGCATCTGCGAAAGGCGTGTTTCTCAAGAAGATCACGCTGTCCTCGACGATGGGTCCGGGACTAGTAATCGACGAGGCATCGATAGAGGCGTGACATACGACTCCATGTGCGAGACGCACGTAAGTCATCCCGTGAGTAGCGGGTTCGACAGCCGCCGAGAAAATGGCGCAATGCAACCTGTTACGGCAGGTGGTGGTCGTAGACCACGGGTAACCGGTGGGTGGTACTCGATGCTTGAATCCCTTTCGAGGGAATTAGCGGAGCCACGATACGGTTTTAATTGTTGCTAACAACCCGTGCAGACGGTGAGTCCTGAATGAACGCTGGGCGTACCGTTAGTGTGACGAAGTGGTTTGTTGTTAACGCGAACCGAAAGGTACGTAAGTTCAGGAGAGTGTTGTGGGATTGAGGCTCGAAGATAAGCAGACGATCGTTAACGAAGTTAACGAAGCTGCCGATTCAGCGCTGTCAGCGATCCTCGCGGATTATCGCGGATTGACCGTGGCCGAAATGACTGAGCTACGCTCGAGAGCTCGCACTTCGGGTATATACCTGAGGGTGGTCCGTAACACGTTGGCTAAACGCGCTATTGACGGTACTCCTTATGAATGCCTGAAAGATGCTTTGACGGGACCAACGCTAGTCGCTTTTTCTTATAGTGAACCTGGAGCTGCAGCGCGCTTGTTGCGTGATTACGGCAAGGATTGCGAAGCATTGGACGTCAAAGCGATCTCCATTGGAGGCGACTTGCTCGATTCCGATCAATTAGATCGAGTGGCCAGTTTACCGAATCGAGAAGAAGCCATAGCGATGGTACTGGGCTTATTGTTAGCACCTATCACAAAACTTGTTAGGACGGCGAATGAAGTTCCCGGAAAGTTGGTGAGAACCCTCGCCGCATTGGGAGAACAGAAGAGAGCCGCATCCTAGGTAAATGGATAGATTGAACTAACGTAATCAGGAGATTTTGAAATGGCCCTGTCTAAAGATGACGTTCTTGACGCGATTGCTGAAATGAGCGTTATGGAAGTAGTCGAACTCGTTCAGGCGATGGAAGAGAAATTTGGTGTTTCGGCGGCCGCGGCGGTTGCGGCTGCCCCAACTGCTGCAGGAGGTAGTGACGATGGCACGGTGGTTGAGGAACAGACCGAGTTCAATGTCACGCTGAGCAGTGCAGGTGAGAAAAAGGTCAACGTCATTAAAGCCGTGCGCACAGCGACCGGCCTTGGCCTGAAGGAGGCCAAAGGCCTCGTTGACGACGCACCGTCTACCATCAAGGAAGCGGTCAGCAAGGAAGAAGCGGACGAGATTAAAGGAAAGTTGGAAGAGGCTGGTGCAACCGTAGAGCTTAGTTAGGGTTGTGGTGATGCAGTTGAAGAAAGGGCTAACGCGGTCAACTAAGTATTTATTGGCGGTGGCGGCGTTGCGTATCTTGAATAACGGAGAATCGAATGGCTTACAGCTTCACTGAGAGAAAGCGAATCCGTAAAGACTTCGGCCACTTACCGGAGCCCATGGACATACCTTACTTGTTGTCCATTCAGACGGATTCCTACGCCAGATTTCTACAACATGGGGTAGCAGCCAAATCGTTGGAGGATGTCGGTCTGCATGCAGCGTTTCGATCCGTGTTTCCGATCATCAGCTATTCGGGCAATGCCGCGCTCGAATACGTCGATTATCGATTGGGTAAACCGGTATTTGATGTCAAGGAAAGTGTGCTGCGGGGGATTAGTTATGCGGCACCGTTGCGGGTCAAGGTGCGGTTAATTATTTACGACCGGGAGTCGTCGAATAAGGCAGTGAAGGACGTTAAGGAACAAGAAGTCTACATGGGGGAAATGCCCCTTATGACCTCCAACGGAACATTTGTGATCAATGGAACAGAGAGGGTGGTGGTTTCTCAATTACATCGCTCGCCTGGAGTTTTCTTCGACCACGACAAGGGAAAAACACACTCGTCCGGCAAGTTGCTGTATTCGGCACGAGTGATTCCTTACCGAGGCTCTTGGCTTGACTTTGAGTTTGACCCAAAGGACCTGGTATTTGCACGAATTGATCGGCGTCGGAAATTGCCAGCAACGATTATCCTTCACGCGTTAGATTTCAGTAATGAAGACATCCTAGAAATGTTTTTCGAAAGCAATGTTTTCCACATAAAGGCGAACGGTGCTGTGTCGATGGACTTGATCCCCGAGAGAATGAGGGGAGATGTCGCGACGTTCGATATCAAAGACAAGAAGGGAGAGGTAATCGCGGAAGAAGGACGGCGAATTACCGCGCGACACGTGCGACTGCTGGAGAAATCTGGGTTGAGGCGCTTGGACGTTCCGATTGAGTACCTACTTGGTCGAACGACGGCTAAGGATGTAGTGGATAAGGAAACCGGTGAGATTCTGGTGTCCAGTAACACCGAGATTGATGATGAAATTCTGGCGAGCATCGTGGCAAACAAGGCGGATACGATAGAAACGATTTATACGAATGATTTGGATTGCGGGCCTTACATTGCAGACACACTTTCGTCGGATCCGACCAGTAACCGTTTGGAGGCCTTAGTTGAAATTTATCGCATGATGCGACCGGGCGAGCCGCCTACGAAGGAAGCCGCGGAAAATTTATTTCAGAACCTATTTTTCTCGACGGAGCGTTATGACCTTTCGTCCGTAGGCCGTATGAAATTCAATCGTCGTTTAGGGAGAGACGATACAGTCGGAGAAGGAGTTCTCGACAAGGCTGACATCATTGATGTCCTGAAGACGTTGGTGGGAATAAGGAATGGCAAAGGATCGGTCGACGATATTGATCATTTGGGAAATCGGCGGGTCAAATCCGTGGGAGAAATGACTGAAAATCAGTTCCGGGTTGGATTAATTAGAGTCGAGCGTGCAGTTAAAGAAAGACTCTCTCTCGCGGAGAGCGAGGGACTGATGCCTCAGGATATGATTAACGCCAAGCCCGTTGCTGCCGCGATCAAAGAATTTTTCGGTTCAAGTCAACTTTCGCAATTCATGGACCAGGCAAATCCATTGTCCGAGGTAACCCATAAACGCAGAGTATCTGCTCTTGGGCCAGGTGGTTTGACTCGTGAAAGGGCAGGATTTGAAGTCCGGGATGTTCACCCCACTCACTACGGACGCGTTTGTCCGATCGAGACGCCGGAAGGCCCTAATATAGGGTTGATAAACAGCCTCGCTGTGTACTCGCGTACTAACGAATATGGATTTTTGGAGACTCCTTATCGGAAAGTTATTAAAGGAAAGGTAACGAACCAAGTTGAGTTTCTTTCTGCGATTGATGAAGCGGAATATGTAATAGCTCAGGCGAGTTCTGAAACGGATAAGACAGGGAAGTTCGTTGCAGAACTTGTTGATGTCAGGCATCAGAACGAGTTCACGAAAACATCGCGCGATAATGTCAATTACATGGACGTATCTCCTAAGCAAGTGGTGTCAGTTGCTGCTGCGCTCATTCCATTCTTAGAGCACGATGACGCCAACAGGGCCTTAATGGGCTCGAATATGCAACGGCAAGCGGTGCCAACTATTCGGTCGGAAAAGCCGCTCGTGGGTACCGGGATGGAACGCCATGTTGCTCGTGACTCAGGGGTATGCGTAATCGCGGAACGCGGTGGAATCGTCGATTCCGTTGATGCATCACGCGTCGTCATTCGCGTCACCGATGCGGAAACTGAAGCCGGTGAGGCCGGGGTGGATATTTACAATCTAACTAAATTCACTCGATCTAATCAGAGTACTTGTATCAATCAGAGTCCGCTCGTCAAAAAGGGGAACGTAATTGCCCGAGGGGACATTCTCGCGGATGGTCCATCTGTCGACATGGGTGAGCTGGCGTTGGGCCAAAACATGCGTATCGCCTTCATGCCTTGGAATGGGTACAACTATGAAGATTCAATTCTCGTGTCCGAACGCGTCGTTCAGGAAGATCGTTTCACGAGTGTTCACATCCAAGAGCTTACTTGTATAGCTAGAGATACAAAGTTAGGGCCGGAGGAAATAACTGCGGATATTCCCAACGTCGGAGAATCCGCATTATCCAAACTTGATGAGTCTGGCATCGTGTACGTAGGGGCAGAGGTGGTGGCAGGCGATATTCTGGTAGGCAAGGTGACTCCGAAGGGTGAGACACAGCTCACTCCGGAAGAGAAGCTTCTTCGAGCGATTTTTGGGGAGAAAGCTTCGGACGTAAAAGACACCTCGTCACGAGTTCCCACGGGGGTTAAAGGGACCGTGATTGACGTGAGAATTTTCACGCGAGATGGAGTCGAGAAGGATGCTCGGGCGAGATCGATCGAAGAGACTGAACTTGGCGAAATTCGAAAAGATCTAGACGACGAGTACAGAATCGTCGAAGCGGCAACGTACGAACGACTGAAGTCCGCGTTAACGGGTAAAGTAGTATCCAGAGCCCCAGGTTTGTCGAAAGGAGCCAAGATAGATTCAAAGTTTCTAGCTAATTTAGCACCTGAAAGTTGGTTTGAGATTCGGATGTCTGAGGAAAGCCTCAATGATCAACTTGACTCGGCTGAAATCCAACTAAAGGTCAGGCGCGAAGCGCTCGATGCGGTATACGAGGACAAGAAGTCCAAGCTGGAAGGCGGAGATGATCTCGCACCCGGCGTTCTCAAATACGTCAAGGTTTACTTGGCTATAAAAAGACGAATACAGCCTGGTGACAAGATGGCTGGACGTCACGGGAATAAGGGCGTTATTTCTGTGATTATGCCTGTAGAAGACATGCCATTTGACGCCAATGGTGAACCGGTTGATATCGTTCTCAATCCCCTTGGTGTCCCCAGTCGGATGAACGTCGGCCAGGTTCTAGAAGCGCACCTCGGGTGGGCTGCGAAAGGCATTGGCGACAAGATCGGGTTGATGATAGAGGCTAAATCTAAGGTGGCCGAATTTCGCAAACTTCTTTCGACTGTCTACAACGAGCTTGACGGTAGAAATGTTGAACTTGAGAAAATGTCTGATGAGGAAGTGATGGAGCTCGTCGGTAATTTGACGGACGGAATGCCGATCGCGACCCCAGTATTTGACGGCGCAAAAGAAGATGGCATTAAGAAAATGCTCGATTTGGCGGGGTTGCCGGTCAACGGTCAGACGACGCTGTACGATGGTCGTAGCGGAGATCCTTTCGCGCGGCCCGTAACCATTGGCTACATGTATATGTTGAAGTTGAATCACTTGATAGACGACAAAATGCATGCGCGCTCAACAGGATCGTACAGTCTTGTTACGCAGCAACCGCTCGGCGGGAAGGCGCAATTCGGTGGACAGCGGTTCGGAGAGATGGAGGTGTGGGCGCTCGAAGCATATGGCGCAGCCTATACGCTACAAGAAATGCTCACAGTGAAATCAGACGATGTCGCTGGTCGGACTAAGATGTACAAAAACATTGTAGATAACGATCTTCAAATGGAACCAGGAATGCCTGAAAGTTTTAATGTACTGGTGAAAGAGATTAGGTCGTTAGCCATCGATATCGAACTGCAAAGCGAATAAGCGTGGAGGATTCAAATTATGAAAGATCTACTTAATCTTTTAAGGCAGCAAAATGGCCCATCGGACGAATTCGACTCGCTCCGGATCGGGTTGGCTGCTCCAGACTTGATCCGATCGTGGTCGTTCGGCGAGGTAAAAAAACCGGAAACGATTAATTATCGGACGTTCAAACCAGAACGTGATGGACTTTTTTGTGCCCGTATTTTTGGTCCTGTCAAAGATTACGAATGCCTCTGCGGAAAATACAAGCGACTCAAGCATCGAGGCGTAATCTGTGAAAAGTGTGGGGTCGAAGTAACCCTTACCAAGGTTCGTAGGGAACGCATGGGACACGTGGAACTTGCCAGCCCGGTCGCACATATATGGTTTCTTAAATCTCTCCCGTCTCGAATAGGTTTGTTGCTGGATATGACGTTACGGGATATCGAGCGTGTTCTGTACTTTGAATCGTTCGTTGTGATCGACCCCGGTCTGACCGATCTGGAGATGGGGCAGTTGCTCAATGACGAAGAGTATTACGCCGCGATGGAGGAGTACGGCGATGAATTTGTAGCGAAGATGGGCGCTGAGGCTGTTCAACAGCTACTTGTGGACCTCGATCTAGAAGAAGAAATGGCGCGCCTTCGCGAAGAGATACCCTCGACAAATTCCGAAACTAAGATCAAGAAGCTGTCGAAGAGATTGAAGCTTGTCGAGGCGTTTGTTAACTCGGGAAACAAGCCAGAATGGATGATTTTGACGGTACTTCCCATCCTGCCACCGGATTTGCGGCCGCTTGTGCCATTGGATGGTGGCAGGTTTGCGACTTCCGATTTAAATGATCTTTATCGTAGGGTCATTAATCGAAATAATCGACTGAAGCGACTGTTAGACCTAAATGCTCCGGACATCATTGTCCGTAATGAAAAAAGAATGCTTCAGGAGTCAACTGACGCACTCTTGGACAATGGTAGACGCGGCAGAGCGATTACTGGTTCCAATCGACGCCCCCTTAAATCGCTTGCGGACATGATCAAAGGTAAGCAAGGGAGATTCCGACAGAATTTGCTCGGCAAACGAGTAGATTATTCAGGGCGATCGGTAATTGTTGTTGGGCCAACGCTAAAGTTGCACCAATGTGGGCTGCCGAAAAAGATGGCTTTGGAATTATTCAAACCCTTCATTTTTGGCAAGCTGGAAGCTCTCGGTCTTGCAACGACCATAAAAGCCGCGAAAAAGATGGTTGAACGAGAGACTATAGAAGTTTGGGACATTCTTGCGGACGTCATCCGCGAGCATCCGGTGATGCTTAACCGTGCGCCAACTCTCCACCGTTTAGGCATTCAAGCATTTGAACCGGTACTTGTAGAGGGAAAAGCCATTCAGCTGCATCCGTTGGTGTGTGTGGCGTATAACGCCGACTTTGACGGCGATCAGATGGCGGTGCATGTACCGCTGACGTTCGAAGCGCAGTTGGAGTGTCGTGCATTGATGATGTCCACCAACAATATTCTTTCCCCAGCCAGCGGTGAGCCCATCATCGTTCCCAACCAAGACGTGGTGCTGGGTTTATATTTCATGACACGAGAGAAGATCAATGTGTTGGGCGAGGGTATGACATTTGCCGACCTCGATGAGGTTCATCGTGCGTATCACTCCAGTTCTGTGGATCTGCACGCGAAAATTAGAGTGCGAATATCGGAAGAAGACGAGGACGGTGGTTCTACAACGGCCGTTGTTGACACCACCGTCGGCCGGGCGCTTCTGTACGAAATCGTGCCGAAACAAATGCCATTTGGCCTAATTAATAGGCCGATGACCAAGAAAGCAATTTCTAGCCTGATCGACTCTTGTTACCGCAACGTGGGTTTGAAAGAAACAGTAATTTTCGCTGATCAGCTGATGTATACGGGCTTCAGATATTCAACTGCCTCTGGATCTTCAATCGGCGTAGAAGACTTTGTGATTCCAGAAGATAAGGCCGAAATCATCGAAAATGCGCAAACCGAGATTAAAGATATTGAGTCTCAATATGCGTCGGGATTGGTAACTGCTGGAGAGAAATACAACAAAGCGGTCGATATTTGGTCTAGAGCCAGTGAGCTGGTTGCTCGATCCATGATGGATGGACTTTCAAGCGAGCGGGTAACTGATCGAGAGGGCGAAGAAGTTGATCAGGATTCGTTTAATTCGGTCTATATATATTCGGATTCTGGGGCGCGGGGGTCCCCGACTCAGATCCGTCAATTAGCGGGTATGCGAGGACTCATGACGCGGCCAGACGGCAGCATCATCGAAACGCCGATAGTGGCTAATTTTCGCGAAGGTCTTTCCGTGAACGAATACTTTATTTCGACGCATGGCGCGCGCAAAGGTCTGGCGGATACAGCGTTAAAAACTGCAAACTCCGGTTATTTAACGCGGCGGCTTGTCGATGTCTCTCAAGACTTAGTAGTTACCGCGGATGATTGCGGTACGCAGGAAGGGTTGCAGATTTCGGCATTAATTGAGGGAGGTGATGTCGTCGAAACGCTTTCGGCACGAGTTTTGGGAAGAATCGTTGCACGTGATGTTTACGATGGGAATGGCAAAACGTTGCTGATTGCGGCGGGCACGATGCTCGACGAAAGCTGGGTGGAACGTTTGGACGATTTGGGCGTCGACGAACTATTTGTGCGATCACCGATTACCTGCGAGACGCGTTATGGAGTGTGTTCAGCGTGTTATGGCAGGGATTTGGCGCGTGGCCATCTTGTTAATACTGGAGAAGCGGTCGGCGTTATCGCGGCTCAGTCCATTGGAGAACCTGGTACCCAGTTAACGATGCGAACCTTCCACATTGGAGGGGCGGCGTCTCGCGCATCTGCAGTGGACAATGTCCAGGTTAAGCATGGTGGCACCGTACGGCTTCAAAACCTCAAGACGGTCGATCGAGATTCGGGAGAACTGGTTGCGGTTTCGCGGTCGGGTGAAATTGCCATCGCGGACGAACATGGAAGAGAGCGGGAGCGATATAAATTGCCGTACGGCGCCGTTATTTCGGTTCGAGACGGCGACAATGTTGACTCTGGACAAATGATTGCGCAGTGGGATCCACATACGCATCCAATTGTTACGGAGGTGTCGGGAAAGGTCGTGTTCGAAGAAATGGAAGAAGGGGTATCGGTAAGTCGACAAACGGACGAACTAACCGGCTTGACCAACATTACGGTGTTGGACCCCATAGATAGACCGAGTTCGGGTAAAGATTTTCGACCAGCAATAAGCCTTGTTGATGGGAAAGGTAATGTCGTAAATTTAGCCGGAACGGACGTTCCGGCACATTACTTCCTCCCTAGTAATTCGGTTTTAAGTTTAGAGGCTAACGAGAAACTCGGAGTGGGCGAGGTGATCGCGCGGATTCCCCAAGAAGGATCCAAGACGCGGGATATAACAGGTGGACTCCCACGTGTGGCAGATCTCTTCGAGGCGCGCAAACCTAAAGACGCTGCAATTCTAGCGGAAGCCAGCGGTACCGTAAGTTTTGGTAAGGAAACTAAGGGGAAACGGCGTCTTGTTATTACGACAGCAGATGGGGATAACGTTGAAAATCTGATACCGAAATGGCGACAGATTGCCGTTTTTGAAGGAGAGCAGGTTGAGAGAGGCGACGTCGTGTCGGATGGCCCACCAAGCCCCCATGACATTCTCAGACTCCAAGGTTTGGTGGCACTGGCGGAGTACATTATTAATGAGATCCAAGAGGTTTATCGACTTCAGGGCGTGACCATAAATGACAAGCACATCGAGATAATTGTTCGCCAGATGTTACGCAAAGCTCAAGTTTTGGACGCTGGTGATTCAGAAATGATTCGTGGCGAACAAGTCGAATATGTGAGGATAGTTGAGGAAAACGAGCGCCTAGCAGCGGAAGGGAAAGACCTTGTTCAGTTTGAGCGACTACTGCTAGGTATTACGAAGGGCTCGCTCGCGACCGAGTCCTTTATCTCGGCGGCATCCTTCCAAGAAACGACGCGTGTTCTGACCGAGGCCGCCGTGACAGGTAAGCGCGATCACCTTCGAGGCTTGAAAGAAAATGTTGTTGTTGGACGACTAATCCCAGCGGGCACAGGGCTCTCGTACCACAATGAGAGGAAGAAGAGACGAGAGGACAATAGTGCGGCTGAAGTTGCCCGAGAACAAGGTGCTACGGCAGACGAAATTGAACAAGCTTTATCGGAGGCACTATCGGGTGCTGACGGACCCTAAAATAGTGGCATCCGAATTCCCCGGTTTGATGCCTATGACCGCGGTGTCCTAGTTGAACCGTAAATGCTGTGCAACTAGAATGGCGCGCCTTTTGAGACGACAAACTTGTTGGGACGTTCTAATTCGCATGGAGAAACCAATTGGCCAGAATTAGTCAACTTGTTAGAAAGCCGCGGAAACGCCGGAAGACTAAGTCGAACGTACCTGCGTTGCAGGGTTGCCCTCAACGGCGCGGAGTATGCGTCAGGGTATATACCACGACGCCAAAGAAACCTAATTCTGCCTTGCGTAAAGTTTGTCGAGTGCGGCTGACGAATGGATTTGAGGTCAATTCTTACATCGGAGGTGAGGGCCACAATCTTCAAGAACACTCTGTTGTACTTATTCGTGGTGGACGGGTTAAAGACCTACCCGGAGTCCGATATCACACTATTCGAGGGACGCTGGATACTTCTGGCGTTAGCGAGAGGAAACAAGGACGCTCCAAATACGGGGCCAAGAAAATCAGATAACTAACTCCAGAGTAAGGCCGTCCATTTGATTGTGGCGGGCCAACCTGAAGAAAAGGAGCAATTTCATGCCAAGACGGCGCATCGTGGCAAAACGGGAAATCCTTCCGGATCCCAAGTACCACAATCAAACTGTAGCGAAGTTCATCAATCACGTGATGGTTAGCGGTAAGAAGGCGGTTGCCGAAAAAATCGTGTATGGCGCTCTTGATCACATTGAGGCAAGGGAACACAACGATCCTGTCGAAGTATTTGAAAAAGCTCTGGACGCGGTGGCGCCTTTTGTGGAGGTTAAATCGCGGCGTGTCGGAGGTGCAACGTATCAAGTTCCCATCGAGGTACGGCCGTCTCGTCGTGCGGCGTTGGCTATGCGTTGGGTTGTCGACAGCGCCCGAAGTCGCAGTGAGAAATCGATGTCAGCACGTCTAGCTGGAGAGTTGATAGATGCTTCAGAAGGCCGTGGCATATCAGTAAGAAAGCGAGAAGACACTCACCGTATGGCCGATGCAAACAAAGCGTTTTCCCACTATCGATTTTGAATCGAAAGCACTAAGCAACACGGTTGAACGGAGTAAATTATGGCGCGCAGTACGTCGATAGGACGTTATAGAAATATCGGTATTGTCGCTCATGTCGATGCGGGCAAGACCACGACAACTGAACGTGTGCTTTTCTATACGGGGCTCTCGCATAAGATTGGCGAGGTCCATGACGGGGCAGCCGTGATGGACTGGATGGAACAAGAACAAGAGCGCGGCATCACCATTACGTCTGCGGCTACCACTTGTTTCTGGAGTGGAATGAACCAACAGTATGATGAACATCGAATAAACATTATCGATACGCCCGGCCATGTTGATTTCACTATTGAGGTAGAGCGTAGCCTCCGGGTTCTCGACGGCGCGGTCGTTGTCTTTTGTGCTACTTCTGGGGTCGAACCGCAGTCGGAAACTGTTTGGCGACAGGCCAATCGTTATGAAGTTCCTCGGATAGTGTTCGTTAATAAGATGGATCGGGCCGGCGCAGACTTTTTTCGAGTTGTAGAACAAATTCGAGAACGGCTTGGGTCCAATCCTGTTCCGGTGCAACTAGCTATTGGGGCGGAAGAAAAGTTCGAGGGAGTCGTCGATCTTATTCGTATGAAGGCGATTTACTGGGATGAATCCGACCAAGGGCTTACGTACGAAGCGCGGGATATCCCAGAGGAGTTAGTTTCCGATGCAAATACCTGGCGCGAACAAATGATGGAAACGGCCGCCGAAGCTTCTGAAGAACTAATGGATAAGTACCTTGAAGAAGAGGAGCTTTCCGAAGAAGAAATCAAGGAAGGGCTGCGCATTCGGACCCTAGCTAACGAAATAGTCCCTGCGTTATGCGGGTCCGCGTTCAAGAACAAGGGTGTACAAGCGATGCTCGACGCTGTCATCGATTTCTTACCTGCGCCCACTGAGGTAAAGGCAATTGAGGGTCTTCTTGATGAGCAGGGAACAACTGGGATTAGAGAGTCAAATGATGAAGCGCCGTTTTCTGCATTAGCGTTCAAGATTGCAACGGACCCATTTGTTGGAACCCTGACGTTTTTTCGAGTGTATTCCGGAGTCTTGAAATCCGGCGATCAGGTCTATAACTCGGTCAAGGATAAGCGCGAACGGGTCGGCCGAATGGTACAAATGCACTCAAACTCCAGGAATGAGATCAAGGAAGTGCGGGCTGGCGATATAGCCGCTGCGATTGGTCTTAAAGATGTCACCACCGGTGACACATTGTGTGATGCGGTGGATCGAATTACGTTGGAACGAATGGAGTTCCCCGAGCCCGTCATTCATGTCGCCGTTGAGCCGAGGTCGGTTGCCGATCAAGAAAAGATGGGCACTGCGTTAGGGAAATTGGCCCAAGAAGATCCATCGTTCAGAGTGTCCACTGATGAAGAATCAGGACAGACGATCATTGCGGGTATGGGTGAGTTGCATCTCGACATTATTGTTGAGCGGATGAAGAGAGAATTCAGTGTAGAGGCAAATATTGGAAAACCCCAGGTTGCGTATCGCGAGACGATACGGGCGGAAGTAGAAGCCGAGGGTAAGTTTGTTCGTCAAACGGGAGGCAGGGGTCAATACGGGCATGTCTGGATAAGGGTTGAGCCGCTGTTGGATGCTGATGACAATTACGAATTCATCGATAAGATTGCCGGCGGTGTTGTTCCGAAGGAATACATTCCCGCTGTTAATAAGGGGATCAAAGAACAATTGGAGAATGGCGTAATCGCCGGCTATCCATTAATCAATGTTCGAGCCACGCTTTACGATGGATCCTTCCATGACGTGGATTCCTCCGAGATGGCGTTTAAGATCGCGGGATCAATGGCGATGCGCGAAGCCGCGCTGAGTGCCGATCCGGTTCTACTTGAACCAGTTATGGCCGTCGAAGTTGTTACGCCAGATGAGTATATGGGAGATGTAGTCGGCGATCTCAACCGTCGCCGTGGCATTATCGATGGGATGGACGAAAATCCCGCGGGCCGTATCGTCCGCTCGTTCGTCCCTTTGGGTGAAATGTTCGGGTATTCAACGGACCTCCGCTCAGCAACGCAAGGGAGGGCAACTTACACCATGGAGTTTTCTCGATACGATGAGGTACCAGACAGTATCGCCGCCACCATCAAGGCGAATTAGGGACTATAGGTAATGGCGAAAGAGAAATTTGAGCGAACCAAGCCACATATAAA
>CAJWCW010000066.1 GCA_913030615.1 uncultured Gammaproteobacteria bacterium
CGGAGGCGGACACGTATATATGGCGCGCTTTTAGGGCCGTTAAACAAAAATATGACCCCAGCAAACCGCAACGAGACCGAGTAGAAGCACCATGGCTCGTTCTCTTGTTATCGTCGAATCACCCGGAAAAATCCGAACAATCAACCAGTATCTGGGCAAGGAGTTCGTGGTCAAGTCGAGTGTTGGCCATGTCAGAGATTTACCCACGCGGGGTAGGGGTAGCGATCCCAAACAAAGGGCAAAGCAAGCCGCAAAAACTCGTAAGCTATCACCAGCGCAAAAAATAGCTCACCGGAAGAAACAAGCGCGCTCCCAGCTTATTCGCCGCATGGGGGTTAATCCGGATCAAGGTTGGCAAGCAGACTACGAAGTTCTTCCTGGAAAAGAAAAAGTAGTTCAGGAGCTAAAAGCGCTCGCCGCAAAATCTGACGTCATCTATTTGGCAACCGATCTGGATCGGGAAGGCGAGGCAATCGCCTGGCACCTTCGCGAAGTCATTGGTGGTGATCCCGCTCGCTTTCGACGAGTCGTATTTAACGAGATTACTCGTAGTGCGATCCAAGCGGCTTTTGAACATCCAGGCGAAATCGATGAACACCAGGTCGACGCTCAGCAGGCTCGGCGTTTTCTTGATCGCGTAGTCGGATTTGAAGTTTCCCCACTCTTGTGGTCGAAAGTTGCTCGCGGCCTCTCTGCAGGGCGCGTCCAGTCGGTAGCCGTACGGCTTATCGTTGAACGAGAACGCGAAATCAGAGCCTTTGTTCCTGAAGAGTACTGGGAAGTATTCGCCGATCTCAAACCTTCCAGAGGCGATGTATACACCCGATTCCAAGTCGTTCGAGAAACGAACGTCGCGTTTCGCCCGGACAATGATATTGACGCCGAGAAAGCGATTGAGACCTTGGGTAAGCATCCATTTACAGTCGCTGACAAAGACACTCGCGCAACCACTGGCCGGCCCAATGCACCTTTCATCACGTCGTCATTACAACAAGCAGCATCAACGCGCTTGAGCTTCAGTGTCCGTAAGACAATGACGATGGCGCAACGACTGTATGAAGGCGGCTACATCACCTATATGCGAACGGATTCGACCAATGTCTCCGCGGAAGCAATCAAAGGCGCGCGAGATCATATCGTGGGGTCATACGGACCACGGTATCTACCCGATCAACCGAACGCCTATGCCAGCAAAGCTGGCGCCCAAGAAGCTCATGAAGCCATTCGCCCAACAAACGTTGGCGTCACTCGGAACGATCTCGAGAAGCAAGAGGCTGACGCGCAGCGGCTTTACGAACTTATATGGGCGCAGTTCGTGGCCAGTCAAATGACACAGGCCGAGTACCTAAGCACAACTTATACCGTGCAAGCCGGACCGTTTGAATTGCGAACTAGGGGGCGCATCCTGAAATTTGACGGATTCACTCGCGTCCTGCCGACAGCATCTAGAAAGGAAGACGAAGTCGAACTTCCCGATCTTAAGGTTGGCGATGTGCTTGACTGCGGAGATACCGCTGCGGTGCAACACTTTACCAAACCGGCACCGCGATACGGCGAGGCCAGCCTTGTGAAAGAACTAGAAAAACTCGGAATCGGCCGGCCTTCGACCTATGCGGCCATCATTTCCACCATTCAGGATCGTGGTTATGCGACTCTTAAAAACCGTCGATTTCACTCAGAAAAGATCGGTGAGCTCGTCACCGATCGTTTAATCGAGAGTTTTGAAGAACTTCTCGATTATTCCTTCACCGCAAGCATGGAAGAACAACTCGACCAAATTGCCGAAGGCTCGACCGAGTGGAAGAACGTCCTTGATACGTTTTATAAAGACTTTTCAAAGAAAATTGAGATTGCCTCCAATCCGGACGGGGGCATGCGTCCGAATGCGCCTACCGAGACAAATATCGAGTGTCGCGAGTGCGGCCGACCGATGCAGGTCCGGACGGCAAGTACGGGTGTATTTTTGGGATGTTCCGGATATTCGCTCAAACCGAAAGAACGATGCACTTACACACTTAATCTAACGCCCGGGGAAGAAGTAGTAGACGTTGATGTTGATGATGAAGGTGAGAGCAAAATTCTTCGCATGAAAAGCCGATGCGGCGAGTGCGCAACGGTCATGAACAGTTACCTAATCGACGAAAAGCGCCGCTTGCACCTATGCGGCAACAATCCCGATTGCTCAGGTTTCCAGGTCGAAACCGGGGAATTTCGCATAAAGGGTTACGAGGGACCCGTCCTCGATTGCGATAAGTGCGGCGCCGAAATGCAACTGAAAAGCGGTCGGTTCGGGAAGTATTTCGGCTGTACCAATGAAAAGTGCAGCAATACCCGCAAGTTGTTAAGAAACGGGGAAGCGGCCCCGCCCAAAGCCGACCCGATCTCGATGCCAGAACTAAAATGTCGCAACGTTGATGACCACTACGTCCTCCGGGATGGGGCGGCCGGGATTTTCCTTGCTGCCAGTAAGTTTCCTAAACACCGTGAAACGCGTGCTCCGTTGGTTTCAGAAGTCCAAGCCCACGGTAACGAGCTTGACCCGAAATACCGATTCCTGTTGTCCGCGCCCGATACAGATCCCGACGGTAACGCGACCGTAGTCAAATATTCACGCAAGAATAAGGAACAGTTCGTCGCATCCGAAGAAGACGGTAAAGCAACTGGATGGATGGCGCACTATCGCAACGGTCTATGGCAGCACCAAGAAAAGAAGCCTACGAAGAAACGCCCAAAAACAGCGGCGTAGAAAAGTTCACATCGTTCGGCTTATACGCCAACGAATTCATCGCAGAGGGATTGTAAGATCCTCGATTATCTGCGAATAACGCCGACACTAACGCCTTCGATTGAACAAAACTGTCTAGTTAGGTCAATCTCGATCGGCTGATAGTCGTCATTCTCAGGCATCAACCATAAGGTGTGTTTTGACTTTGTACGTCGTAGCCGTTTTACCGTCACCTCGTCGTCGATTCGAGCCACCACAATCTGACCGTCATTGGCTTCAGGGGTTTTGTGTACAGCTAATAAATCATTATTCAAGATACCCGCATTAATCATGCTATCTCCGCATACCCGCAGTAAAAAATCCGCCCGAGGGCGAAATAAGGATGCGGGAACTTCGCAAGTATCCTCAATATTTTCTTCAGCGAGAATCGGATTACCCGCCGCAACGCGCCCAACAATCGGTAGCCCGTCGTTTTCGGGAAGCCGTATACCTCTAGAGGTGCCTGGGATCATCTCAATCGCGCCTTTACGAGCAAGAGCCTTCAAGTGTTCCTCGGCAGCATTTGGCGACTTAAACCCGAGCTCGCTTGCAATGTCGGCACGCGTTGGCGGATAACCGGTATCTGAAATGTGGGACCGAATAACGTCTAGAACTTCGACTTGTCGGCTGGTTAGCTTTTCCATAAGAGTCCTCTGCGGCTCCTGGGTATACAACGTGCGCCTACCCACTTACCTGTCCAAATATACAGTGCCTGTGATTATATACAGTATTGTTTATCTTTGGAACGACGCTTCAGAATCTCTCCACATGCAAGAAAACAAAGATTTAGACGATCGACTTGGTCTAAATTGTTACTTGCAGCACTTTGCAAAAATTAACCCACTGCGGGGATCAAGATGATTGATACGTGGATTGATCGGGTCACCATAATTGAGGGCACCTTATGGCAGGTCCTCGGGATCGTATTGCTGACCTTTGTTGTGGATGCCGTATTGCGCTTGATCTTTAATCGGATCGCTCGAAAACTCGAAAACACTCGCAACTTGTGGGACGACGCGCTCCTGGAATCCGCGCGTAAACCCGTACGCTGGGGCGTTGTGCTGCTTGGCATTCTCTGGGCGGCAGAGGTCGTGGGTGGCGACGAACCATCCGACGTCTTTCAGTTCGTCGATCCAATTAGGAAAGTCGGCGTCATCGTGTTACTCGCGTGGTTTGCGACGCGCATCGTGAGCAACATTCAAAACAGCATGCAAGACGCCCGATACCAGGACCATCCGTGGGATGCCTCCATCGCAAACGGCATAGGCAGATTGCTTAGAGTTTCCATCATCATCGCAACCGCCCTCGTCGTACTTCAAACCGTCGGGATCAGCGTCAGCGGCGTATTGGCTTTTGGCGGCATTGGAGGACTGGCTATCGGCTTCGCGGCACAGGATCTCCTCGCAAATTATTTTGGTTTCTTAATGATCCTCTTTAAACAGCCATTCAAAGAAGGCGACTGGATTAGTTCCCCTGACCGGGAAATTGAAGGTACCGTTGAAGAAATCATGGTCCTCACTACAAGAATTAGAACCTTCGATAAGCGTCCGCTGCACATCCCAAATTCCGTTTTCACTAATCTAATCGTGGAAAACCCTAGCCAAATGAACAACCGACGGATCAAGGAAACAATCGGCGTACGTTACGACGACATCAACGTCTTACCAGGCATACTTGAGGATATCCGGCATCTGCTCCGTAACCACGACGCCATCGACACGGACCAAACATTGATGGTGAATTTACTCTCCTTCGGTTCCTCGTCCGTTGATTTTTGGATCTACACGTTTACTAAAACAAAGGGATGGACTGAATTTCACGAAATCAAAGAATCCATCCTCTTCGAGATCGCAAGCATCATCGAGCGGCATGGGGCCGAAATCGCGTTCCCAACACAGACACTTCACATCGAGGCTTCCGAGACGGCCGTACAACCGCGAGGACAACAGAGTTTGTCGTGACGCCAATCCCCGACGAATACGAGCTCTTGTTCGACGCGGCCACCGTTGAACACGCGCTCGACCAAATCGCTATTCGAATCACCCTGGAGCTTGCAGATGCGCTGCCTGTATTCGTCTGCATCATGAATGGCGGTCTCCCGTTCATGTGGGATCTAACAAAAAGGTTGAACTTTCCATTGGCGATGGATTTCTTGTACGCGACACGATACGACGGGATGGAGGGCGGAAAAGTTCAGATTCATACGCGGCCTCGAACAAATTTACGAGATCGTAACGTCGTAGTGGTCGACGACGTGATAGATCATGGCGTAACCATCCAAGCTGTTGTCAATGAGTTCGAGGGGGCTGCCGCTGCAGTATGGACAGCGGTTTTGATTGACAAGTACGAGCGGTCCGTTGGTGCTGAGTGTCGGACGCTTGAACCAGACTTCGCCGCTCTAACTGCACCCACGCGGTTTCTGATCGGGCGAGGGATGGATTTAGACGGCTTATATCGAAACCTTCCGGGAATATACGCGAGGGTCGTTTGATCGAATCCGTCACGCCCAACCATGAAACAACGCGATCATAACGAGATACCTTTTTTGATCGGCGTTCTTGGTGGAACAATTACCACTGAGGATACCGATCGCATTAACGCAAATTCATCGCCAACTCCCTTTGGCGAGCCCTCAGCAGCGCTGCAGAAGGTAGACATTGGGCAGGCTAACGTGGCCTTTATGGCCCGGCACGGACTTCCGCATGCCATTGCGCCCCATGACATCAATTACCGCGCAAATCTTTGGACCTTATACGAGGCCTCGGTTTCGGCCATCGTCGCGATGTATGCCGTTGGCGCGATCCGAAACGATCTCGCGATTGGCGACATCGTGATACCGGATCAAATCGTCGACTACACGTGGGGGCGAGAAGGTTCCTTCAATGCGACGTTGGGCCTAAAACACTTCGACTTCAGCGAACCCTTTAGCCCCGTCGTTCGGCAGCACCTTTTATCCTCAGCAAAGGAATCCGGACATTCGGTTCATAGCACAGCAACGTATGGCTGTACTCAAGGGCCTCGGCTTGAAACATCCGCAGAGATCGAGCGATTGAGAAGAGACGGTTGCGATCTCGTTGGAATGACGGCGATGCCCGAAGCGGCACTCGCGAGGGAACTGAATATCCCCTTTGGTGGGATTTGTTTAATCGTAAATGCCGCTGCAGGTCGTGGCGACGGACCAATCCGGCATCAAGAGATCGGCCTCGCTATTTCGCAGAACTCCGCGAACCTCCTCGATATCGTCGGGCGCGCGGCCCGAGCGCTCCGAGACAGCTTCCGCTAATTCCGTAACGTCAGCGGGCACGATCTTAACAAGCATACCGAGGACGGGGTGGTCAAGGTAATGAACCTCGCGACTGCGCATGCGTCTGCTCTCTCGGAGCTCGACAAACCTGTGTCGATCTCCAGCTAACGGTCCCAAGTCGTTCTTCCACAGTTGGACGTCAATATGCAAATAGCGACCACGGGTCACCGCTATCGTACCTTCGACTTCATACAACCCATTGTCTGTCCGCTCTCCTAGTTGCAGTAATAACGGAATTGCGGTGCTCCGATCAGGAACGGGCTGAAGCCACATGCCATGACCAATAATTCGGTATCCGCCCCTCCGTAAACGAGTCGCCGTTGATACGAAACCAAGTTTCTCGGTATGCCAGACAAAACTAGAATACGCCAACCATCTATCGAGCTGACCTAAAGGACTTTCTTCGCTATCCCGGACAACCGTTTGTGGCTCTAAATTAGCCCCTCTAGCGGTGACAAACCCGTCAAGCTCAAGGTCCGTCAACTGCAAGCTGTCTATTGTGACTGAAGCATCTTCTCCAACCGGTGAAGCATTTTTTTTTGTTGAAGGAAATCGCCATAACGTCCCCGTGTCGCTCGTCCGCGCCTGAGCATCTGTCATCCACCATCCTGACGTCTCTTCCGATACATAATCAAAAAGATTCGTATTACGGCCGACCCAGTCTGGTTGAATCGGCAATAAGGGTTGAGAGTAGGTTCTGAGATCGTTGACAGCAATTTGTTCAACGAAAGGGTCGTCATCTGTCTCGGATGGTTGAGCTTGGATGCTCGAGAAAATTATGGCCTCGACGCAATACCAGTTATCGGCGAAAGGATCTATATCTGTTGCTGCCGTTGACGCCACCGACAGTCCAAACGTCGATATCAAAAAGAATTTCCTCACGCACTCTTCTCGGATGGTAGGTTTTCCCCACGCAGAGCTTCCATGAATTTTTCGACGAACCTGAATCTAGCTGCCTCGGTTTCTAAATCGCGATTTATCTTTAACCGATTACCATCGATCAACTCGTAAGTTTCTGGCGATTCCCGCACGAGTTGTATGAGCGCATGAGGATCGACAGTAGTGTCGTTTGCGAATTCAACACGACCTTTGACAGGTCCTAAATCAATTCGTTTGATGCCGAGCGCTAAGGCTGAAAGTTTTATTTGCGTTGTGAGAAACAGGTTGGCGAGAGCAACCGGCATATTGCCGAAACGATCCACCATTTCTATCTTCAATTCATTTAGCTCTCTATCACTAACCGCGCCCGCAATGCGCTTATAAAGAATTAAGCGGATATCAACATCTCGAACATACTCTTCCGGTATGAGAGCAATCGAATGTAAGTTCACCTCGTGGACGTCCGGGAGAGGCACCTCCAAATGGGGGATTTCCCCGTCTCGAATAGCCGTCACAGCCCGCTCCAACATCTCCATGTACATTGTGTAACCGACCGTCTCAATCTGGCCTGATTGGTCATCACCTAATAACTCGCCCGCGCCTCGAATTTCCAGGTCGTACGTCGACAACGTAAACCCAATCCCCAGCTCTCCAGAAGCTTCGATCGCGTCGAGCCTTTTCCTTGCATCACGTGACACGGCCTTCGGATGCGGCGTTAACAGATATGCGTATGCTTGCCTCGTGGATCGACCCACGCGCCCCCGGAGCTGATGCAACTGCGCCAGGCCAAATTTATCTGCGCGATCAATCACGATCGTGTTCGCATTAGGAACGTCAATGCCGTTCTCAATGATCGTACTGCAGACAAGAAGGTTACATCTGCGGTGGTAAAAGTCCGCCATCGCCTTTTCAAGGTGACGTTTTGGCATTTGTCCATGAGCCACTGCGATACGTGCCTCGGGGTATAGCTCCGACAATTCTCCTGCTGCTTGTTCGATTGTTCTAACTTCGTTATGTAAATAAAAAACCTGACCGCCGCGCGAGAGTTCGCGTTCTATAGCCTCGCGTATCAACAACCGGTTTTTCCTTATCACAAACGTCTTGATAGCCAGTCGTTTGGCCGGCGGCGTTGCGATGATGGATAGGTCACGCATACCACTGATGGCCATATTCAAGGTGCGGGGGATCGGTGTCGCCGTCAACGCCAGGACGTCCGCCGACTCACGTACACTTTTCAGGCGTTCTTTCTGTCGAACCCCAAATCTGTGCTCCTCGTCGATAATGATTAACCCAAGATCTTTGAAGTCAAAGTCCGGCGTCAACAATCGATGCGTCCCGATGATGATATCTACGGTCCCAGCGGATAGTTTTTCCTTGAGGCGTCTTACCTCACCATCCTGGCGCATTCGTGAAACGACTTCGATTTGATGTGGCCATTGAGAAAATCGATCACAAAAAGTCTCGTAGTGTTGTTGCGCTAAAAGAGTCGTGGGAACTAATACCGCGACTTGTTTGCCAGCTTGAGAGGCGATGTACGCAGCCCTCATGGCGACTTCGGTCTTGCCAAATCCAACGTCGCCACAAATGAGACGGTCCGCCGAACGAACTCGAGTCAGATCTTCAATCATTGCATCAACAGCGTTTCGTTGATCCGATGTCAGTTCAAAAGGAAACTCATCGCAAAACCTCTCGTAGTCCACATCCGGTCGGGGAAACGCAAAGCCCTCCGCAATTTCGCGACGCGCATATACATCTAGCAACTCCGCCGCAACATCACGGACTTTCTCCGCAGCCCGCTGCTTCTCCTTCGCCCATTTATCGCTGCCAAGCGTATGAAGCGGCGCAGATTCGTGATCCGCTCCGGCATATCGTGAAATTAAGTCTAGCGACGCGACAGGCACATATAGCCTTGCGCCCTCGGCATACTCCATCGTCAAGAACTCCGCCGGATGTCCATCGATAACCAATATCTCTAAGCCTTTGTATCTCCCGATTCCGTGTTCAACGTGAACCACAGGAGCTCCGAAGCTTAGTTCCGTCAGGTTTCTTATAACCAATTCGGGATCAGTGGCACGCCGCGAATTCTTACTCCGACCTTCGAATTCACGATCGAATATTTGAGCTTCACTAATCACAACGACGTCATCAAACGCAAGACCGCGATCAATCGGTGCGATTACGAGGCCAGGAGAAGTCCCAGCATCCAACCATCGAGAGAAATCTTGGGTTTCGCTCGCGACGATCGCGCTACGACGTAAGAACTCGTCCAGATGCGCGAGACGCCCAGCTGATTCGGCCGTGAACAGCACCCGGCTGGAAGTAGTCTCAATGTATCGACGCAGAGCCTTGCCGGGATCGCTACGCGTTGATTCCGCTCGAACATTCGGCGTTGAAAGAGTGCCCAGTCCAACCACGTGCCGTTTTTTGTTATGGGCGGGATCTAGTTGAATTACGCCATGCTGTTTCAGCAATGTTGAAACAGCCGACCATGATTGAAAGAGCCTTTCGGGAGGAAGTATGGGTCGCTCTATGTCGTAGCGTAGATTCTCATAGCGTGTATCCAGTTCTTTCCAAAAATGCTTTGCCGACTCTTCGGCTTTGTCAGAAACCACGAATGCACAATCCTCAGGGAAGTAATCAAATAGGGTTTCTGTACTCTCGAAAAAAAGGGGCAAGTAGTACTCAAGTCCTTGAGCCGCGACCCCATCGTTGACTTCTTGGTATATGGGGCAGCGACGAACATCGACATCGAAGACGCCGTGCCAGTTTTCTCGGAAGCGAGCAATCGCGTTCTGATCGAGTGGAAACTCTTTGGCCGGCAGTAATCTGATGTCGTCGAGCCTCGCGATGGTTCGTTGCGAGTCAGGATCAAATTTTCGGATCCCGTCGATCAAGTCGTCGTCGAGATCGACACGGATCGGTCGATCACTACCCATAGGAAAGATATCCACAATCGATCCGCGAACCGCAAATTCGCCACGCTCCATCACCAGTTCCACATGCCGGTAGCCGGTTTGTATCAGTCGTTGACGCTCTAGCTGGATGTCAAAGCGCTGCCCAGGTTTAAAAAGAAACGATTGCGCTCGAACGAACCGACTAGGTGGCATGCACTGCAACAGACTACGTACTGAAACCACTAACACGCCCTTATTTGCGCGAAGTAGTTCAAAGGAGGTCGAAAGCCGTTCCGATATCAGATCATCGTGGGGGGAAAAAGCGTCGTAAGGTAGCGTCTCCCATTCAGGAAAAGTAAGAACATCTAATTTTGGTAGACCGAAGAACCGAAGCTCATTCGCCGCCCGTTCAACTTCTTCCGATCCTGAGGCCACATAAACGAAAAACTGATCCGAGTTTGAAATTAGTCGCGCCAATAAGCACGAGTCGGCACAGCCGGCGTCTCCCTGCCAGTTGTGAACCAGGTGGCGCGCCGGAACTCGCACTTGTTTAATGAGGCTCTCTAGTTCCATCGATATAACTTCGAGTGATATCTCAACTCTCGGGGGATTCCATTCGATTCTTCTGGTAGCAAGCCGAAAGAAAGGCTAAAGTCCGCGTTTTGAAGAGGGAATTCTAACCTTCCTTTGCGGTTGCATATTCCGCGCAACCTGTATTCGAATGAAAGCAACCAACATTCTGGATCCCAACTACTTCCACAAGGTAGTCGACTGTCAGTGGGCTTGCCCCGCTCATACCCCGGTACCCGAGTACATCAGACTCATCACCCAGCAACGCTATACCGAAGCTTACATGATCAATTGGGATTCGAACGTCTTCCCAGGGATTCTAGGAAGAACGTGCGACCGGCCCTGCGAACCAGCATGTCGACGTGTTAGAACAGAGGAAAAACCTGTCGCAATCTGCCGCCTAAAACGAGTAGCAGCTGATCACAAAGGTGACATAACCGAATTCCTTCCACGGGTGCCGATAGAGAAAAACGGCAAGAAGATTGCGCTGCTTGGAGCGGGCCCCGCGTCACTGGCGGTGGCCAGAGACCTGCTACCGTTTGGATACGAGATCGACATGTTTGATCGGGATTCGGCCGGCGGTGGAATGATGCGTAGTCAAATTCCCGCTTTCAGACTGCCCGCCGACGTTTTAGACGAAGAAGTGGATCTCATTCTTAACATGGGAGTTAACACCCACTTCGATTATGAGATAACGAGTATGCAAGCCATGCTCGACATGGACTATGACGCTTATTTTATCGGTACTGGCGCACCCCGAGGACGCGATTTAGACATACCTGGTCGAACCGAGGTCGACGACCACATCTCTATTGGCATTGATTGGTTATCGAGCGTTGCGTTCGGTCATACGACAAGTATTTCAGGAAAAGTAATCGTCATGGGAGGCGGCAACACCGCGATGGACTGTTGCCGAACGTCGACTCGATTAGGCGCGGAATCGGTCACCGTCGTTGTCCGCAGTGCATTCGAGGTCATGAAAGCCAGCGATTGGGAAAAAGAAGATGCGATGAACGAAGGCATCCCGATCATTAACAACAGGCCTCCGAAAGAGTTTATTCATGAAAACGGCAAATTGAAGGGCGTCTTGTTTGAATGTGTTACGCCGGTCGAAGAAAACGGCCGTCTGAAGTACGTCCCCAGTGACGAACCCGATGTCTTTATAGAGGCCGACCATATCCTCATGGCGATTGGGCAAGAAAACCACTGCCCCTGGATTGAGCGTGACATCGGCATCGAATTCGACAAGTGGGATTGCCCCATCCTCGACGAAGACACGCTTCAGTCGACCAATCCCGAAATATTTTTCGGAGGTGACTCGGCCTTGGGTCCCGAAAACATCATCTGGGCATCCGCGCATGCGCACAAAGCCGCGATCTCCATGCACCTTTTTTGTCAGGGAAAAAACGTTAAGGAAGAGCGTCCACCCGAGGGCGTTAACCTGCTCAGCCAAAAAATGGGGATCCACGAGTGGAGTTACGATGCCGAACACGACCCGTCGGTCCGTCGCATTGTTCCGCACGCTCATAAAGAAACCTCTTTGAAAAACATAAAGGTTGAGGTCGAATTAGGTTTCGACGAAAAACTTGGATTCGACGAGGCACAGCGTTGCCTAAATTGCGATGTGCAAACCGTTTTCACGGACCAGCTTTGCATCGAGTGCGATGCCTGTGTGGATATATGCCCGATGGACTGCATTAGCTTTACCGACAATGCCGAAGAAAGTTCGATGCGACCAGCGCTCATGGCCCCCGCAACAAATCTCGAGCAAGATCTCTATGTGTCGGGACATCTCGAAACCGGCCGAGTCATGGTTAAAGATGAAGACGTCTGTCTTCACTGTGGACTGTGCGCAGAACGGTGTCCCACCAACGCGTGGGACATGCAAAAGTCTGTGATACATATCCCACAAATGGGTTCATATGCGGAATGACAACGTATAACGATTTTGTTATCCGGTTCGCCAACGTAAACGGATCAGGCTCGGCAAGCGCAAACGGTATGTTTGCCAAAGCCCTCTTCCGGATGGGGATTCCCGTCGCTACCAGGAATATATTTCCATCAAATATCCAAGGCTTACCCACATGGTTCGAGGTGCGAGCTTCGGAAAAGGGATATTTGGGGCGCCGGGAAGGGATCGACATCATGGTCGCCATGAATGCAGAAACCTACGAAGAAGACCTCGCATCCATTGTCCCGGGCGGATTTTTGTTGCACGACAACTCCCAAGGTGGAGATCGCCGCTTAAACCGAAGCGATATTAACGACCTTGGCATACCGTTATCGAAGCTCGTCCAATCCGAATTTGAAGATCCCAAACAGCGCCAGCTATTCAAAAATATTGTCTATCTCGGCGCCTTGTCCGCTCTGTTGAACATCGATTTCGAAATCATCACGGGAATGGTTTCTGCTCAGTACAAAGGTAAAGATGACCTAATTCAGCCCAATATTACGGCAATGGAAATTGGACGGAGCTACGCACACGATTACATGGATTCGCCGTTACCAATCCAAGTCCGAGCATCTGAGGGGGTAGGGAACCGAATCTTAATCGATGGCAATGCCGCCGCAGCGCTCGGGGCACTCTACGGTGGAGCAACCGTTTGCGCTTGGTATCCGATCACACCATCGACCTCGATGGCGGAAGCGTTTGAACAACATGCCTCCCGACTCCGAGTGGACCCTGACACCAATCGAAAGAATTATGCAGTGATCCAAGCCGAAGACGAACTGGCCGCGATGGGGATCGTTATAGGTGCAGGTTGGAACGGTGCCCGGGCTTTCACGGCTACATCGGGCCCTGGCGTCTCCCTCATGACGGAATTTCTCGGTCTTGCCTACTTCGCGGAGATCCCGGCCGTTCTTTTCGATATCCAACGGGCAGGTCCCTCAACCGGAATGCCGACTCGAACGCAACAAGCAGACCTTCTATCCGCCGCGTATGCTTCGCATGGAGATACTCGACACCCTCTGCTTTTTCCCGCGTCACCGAAAGAATGCTTTGATTTTGCTGCGTCATCCCTGGATCTAGCCGATCGATTACAGACCCCCATTATTGTGCTGAGCGATCTTGAACTCGGCATGAATGACAACTTGTCCGAACCTTTCACGTGGGACGATGAACGCTGCTACGACAGAGGGAAAGTACTAAACCGCGAAAGTCTCGAAGAGATCAGTGAATTCGGACGTTATCTCGATATTGATGGTGACGGAATCGGTTACCGAACGCTTCCTGGAACTCATCCAACGAAAGGCGCTTTTTTTACGCGCGGTACTTCTCGCGATGAACACGCGGTCTATACGGAATCCCCGGAAGCCTATATCGCCAACATGGATCGTCTCCTAAAGAAGTGGGATACCGCGAAAACGATCGTACCATCACCCGAAATTGTTGATGGCGATGCACGAGCGGGAATTATCTACTATGGGACAACCGCGATGCCCATGGACGAAGCACTAGATCGATTGAGCG
>CAJWCW010000067.1 GCA_913030615.1 uncultured Gammaproteobacteria bacterium
GCATAAGCCGAACCCTTAGACGCTTGTTCTTTGACCGCAGCGACGACGGCCGGATGGGCATGGCCGTGAATGAGCGACGTAAAGTTATTCATAAAGTCGAGTAATTCATGGCCATCAACGTCCGTGATATGGCACCCAGACCCGTGATCCATGACCAACGGATAGGGTCCGTAATGGGCACTCGAACGGGTATCACCGCCCGGAAATACGGCCGTACTTCGCTCCGCTAACGTTTCCGAACCCGGACTGAACCGCCGATATTCCGCGATGAGTGGATGTTCTTCTTGAGTAGCCATTGCCATTCCTTTCGCTTACTAGCCTGCCTCAAACCCATTTTGCACACATGCTACCGCAAGTTTCTTGAACTCAATGCTACGCGGCTAGCCAATGCCTGTGAAAATCTTGGATCGGACCGAGAGACATGGCGTTATAGTGAGCCGATCAACCGCGAGAAGGTCATCGTGAACCATCAATTCGTCGCGCACACGAGCAAACTAATGTTCCGACCCTTCCGACCCAACGTTCAATGACCAAGTTGCAGCTAAACGGGGAAACGATTGCGGTTGAGGCAATTGAAACGACCCCGCTCGCGTATGTGTTGCGTAACGAATGCGGTATCAAGAGCGTAAAACTCGGCTGCGAAGCCGAACAATGCGGCGCTTGCACAATTCTCGCAGATGATCGACCAGTACCTAGCTGCACGCTCGCCTTAAGCGACGCGTCGGAACGCCGGCTCACGACCCTGGAGGGTTTGGCAAAAGGCGACGTGTTGAGCGCGGTGCAAAACGCACTATTAACTTCCAACGCAAGCCAATGTGGGTACTGTCTCTCAGGCATTGCCGTCGCGGCCTACGCTCTTTTTCAAAGCAACGCTCACCCGACCCACAACGATATTGTCAACGCGTTAGATGGACACCTCTGTCGATGCGGGGCTCACCCACGTGTCATCCGAGCACTTGAGCAACTCGCTAAATGAGTAATTTGCCAGAATCACTGATCCGTACACCCGACCTCGACCGATGGATTGCCATTGAGCATGACGGCAGCATCATCGTGTCTACGGGCAAAGTGGAACTCGGACAAGGCATTCTGACTGCCATTCAACTCATTGCCGCAGAAGAACTCGACGTCGACCCCGACCAGGTCCATGTGCGATCCGCTGAGACCGGGATCACTCCCAACGAAATGGTCACCGCCGGTTCCATGTCGGTCGAAACTAGTGGGGCCGCGGTGCGGCAGGCATGCGCGTGGGCGCGTCGATTGATGTTGTCCGAAGTCTCCGACGATCCGACTCAACTTGAGGTCTCAAATGGCGTCGTGACAGGTCCTGGTCTGAACGCGCCCACCAGTTACACTGAAATCCAGGCCGGCACACCGTTCAAATTCCAAATCGTGGACCCGACCCAGGAAAAAGATCCCTCCCAATACAAGGTGCTTGGTCGCGATCACCACGCCCGAATTGACCTCGAAGACAAAATTCGAGGCGTGGGTGTCTTCGTGCACGATCTCGAATTCCCCGACATGTTGCATGCCCGTATTGTTCGACCCCCCTCCTATCATCATCGATTAGAAACCGTCGACCTTACCCAGATTGAAGCTCCGGACTTGGGTTTCGTCGACGGAAGTTTCATAGCCGTCATGAGCATTAACGAGTACCGAGCGACGCGGCTTGCTGAATCTGTGGGCAACACGGCCATATGGACACAGACACGGCAAATTCCTGCCGACAAGCCCTTGTCCGATTACCTTGTTGCCCATGAAGCATCGGCTTTCCCGATCCTCGACAACGTGCCGCAAGAAGTTCCTCCGCGATCGCTCACGACAGCGATCAACGCCGTTTATTCGCGACCCTACCTGATGCATGGATCGCTTGGCCCGTCGGCCGCGGCCGCTCAATTGGTCGACGGAATCCTCACCGTCTGGTCGCCAAGCCAAGGGATCGAGCTGATCCGCCATACGCTTGCCCAACTCTTAGCAATGGACGCCAAGGCTATTCGAGTTATTTATGTCCAAGGTGCCGGCTGCTACGGTCACAATGCCGCCGACGACGCTACCGTCGATGCGGCACTGTGCGCGCGCGCCGCACCCGGAAGACCCGTTCTGTTGAAATGGTCGAGGGCGGACGAACACCAATGGGAACCCTACGGTCCGGCGATGCGCGTCGGGATGGGGGCGAACTTAAGCGATCGCGGCGACGTTGACTTATGGACCCATGATGTCTGGAGCTTTTCGCACGCTGGTCGACCGGCCCCGGGACGAACTGGCATGGATGTCATCGCGGCCTGGCATCTTAACGACGGGTTTGAACCGAACGAACCTGCTCCCCGGTTCGGACCCGAGTCGGGGATTCATCGCAACGCCTTACCCATTTATGAGTTTCCCGATCAGCAGGTCGTGAAACGCTTTGTACCCGACTCGCCCCTTCGAACATCCTCATTGCGCAGCCTAGGTGCTCACTGCAACGTATTTGCCATCGAGTCTTTCATGGACGAGTTAGCGCTCGCCGCGGATACCGATCCCGTCACCTTTCGCTTACGCCACTTGCAAGACACACGTGCCATCGCGGTCCTTCAGCGAGTCGCCGAGCTGGCCGGCGGCGTGTCCGGGTCGCGTGGAATCGGCCTCGCCCAATACAAAAACCGTCAGTGTTACGCAGCCGTCGTCGCCGAAGTCGCCGTCGACGCAACCACTGCCGAGGTACGCGTCACACACCTTTGGATCGCCGCGGACGCAGGTCGTGTTGTCGATCGTGATGGCTTAACAAATCAACTGGAAGGCGGTGCCATACAGGCCCTTAGTTGGTGCCTCAAAGAGGCCGTAGCGTTCGATCGAAACGGCATTACCAGTCGCGATTGGGAGACCTATCCCATCCTGCGGTTTAGCGAAATACCTCTCGTCGAAACGGACATCATCGACCGTCCTCAGCTCGAGTCACTCGGCGCCGGAGAAGCAACGCAGGGTCCGACTTCCGGCGCACTCGCCAACGCCATCTACGCCGCAACCAGCATTCGGGTCCGGAACATGCCTTTTACGCCCCAGCACTTACGCGAGGCCGCCGCCGTTTAGCCCATCCCTAGCGAACCACCAGTCGTGTGCGTAGCATGTCCGATCGATCCGGGCGGAGGACAACGTGACAACGATCAAAACGCGTCTCGGCGCAGTTCGAGGCATTAGCAATAACAACGTCGATGTATTTCGTGGTATTCGATTTGCGGAACCTCCGGTTGGTACACGCCGCTTTCGGTCGCCCGTTGCGGCGGAACCGTGGAAGGGGACCTTCGATGCGACCGAGTGGGGTAATCGATCGCTGCAAGCGCCTCCGCAACAGCCCGGTCTTCCCGAACAGGGCGAACTCAGCGAAGACTGCCTGTTTTTGACCATTTACGCGCCAGCCAGTGCTAGTACAGGGGAGGCGACTAGGCCCGTGCTCGTCTGGATCCACGGCGGTGCGTTCATCATGGGCTCCGGCAACGGCTACGACGGCTCGGAGCTAGCAAATCAAGGGGACGTTGTGGTTGTCACGGTCAACTACCGGCTCGGTATGCTTGGTTTCTTCGACCTATCTGGACTCGATCCTAGCTTCGCTGGCTCTGCGTCGAACGGCATCCGCGATCAAATCCTTGCACTCGAATGGGTACGCGACAACATTGCCGATTACGGTGGCGATGCAAATAACGTCACGATCTTCGGCGAATCCGCTGGTGGCGCTTCGATCAATTGCATCCTAGCGGCATCGGAAGCAGACGGCCTATACCATCGAGCCATCGCCCATAGTGGTGGAACTCCATCGATGCCACCGCTAGATCGGACCAACGAACTGGCCGGCCACTTGAACATTGATGTCGACAATCTGACCGACACGCTCGCGGCCATGACGGGCGAGGAAATTCTTGCTGTACAGATGGCGACTGGATTGGCTGGAGGTTCGGTGATTGATGGAACGGTGGTGACCCGCTCCACTGCCGCAGCAATGAGCGAACGCGGTGCCAGCGGCGTTCCCTACATCGCCGGTTCCAATCACGATGAGGGTACGCTTTTCACCATGATGTCGCAGGACAACGACTTCGAAAAAGTCCTATCGTCTATGGGACGAAACCTTGCACGCTCCACGCTCGACGGTGCGGATCCAACAGCGTATATCGATGTCCTCCGATCCGAATATCCCGACGCGTCCGCCAAGGAAATTTACGAAACAATCTGGGTCGACATGTTCCGGCGAGCATCGATCAATAACGCGGAAGCCGCGAGCACGGCCGGCCCTGGCGGCTGGCTCTATCGGTTTGACCTACGATCTAAATTAGCAGGCGGCGCACTCGGCGCCACGCATGCGTCCGAAATTGCCTTCACGTTCAACTCTTATGCCGCCAAAGAACTGCAGGGGATCGGTTTTCATGACGGTCGCGATCCAATCGTCAAACAGTTAGCCCACGACTGGTCAAACACGGTGTTGGCCTTTGCTAGAACCGGCAATCCCAACAGCGGTGATCTACCTGACTGGCCGCGTTACGAGCAGTTCTCCCGCCAGAGTTTAGTTCTTGATGCCGAATCTCGAATCGCAGGTGCAGAACTCGACCAACGCCACCGGGGTTTATGGGGCGATGACTAACGGCCGTTGGTTTCTAGTGTGTCTCGAAGGCGGCGCCCGGCAGCTGAAATAACTCTTCCACCTCACAACCTAATTCTGCAGCCAGCTTCAGCGCCAGCGTGGTCGACGGCACGAATACCCCATTTTCAATGGTGTTGATGGTTTTGCGGGACACCAAGACCGCCGTAGCCAACTGCGCTTGAGTCAATCCACGCGCCTTTCGCTGCTCCCGCAAGCGGTTCACCAGGTCCTTGTGGACTCCGGCCATCAGCGACGTCCGCGAAAATCGAGGACACAGAAATAGAGCAAAGGAATGCCCACGCCAAATAACGGAATTGTCGCTGCAAAAGCTGGGTCTACTACGCCGTCGTTAACCGCCAAAACCAAAAAATACAGCGGCACCAGGACCAACACGATCAAATAGAAACCAAATGCCGCGGTTCGTCGGGCTTCGTCCACGAGCAGTTCGTCATTCAAAATCCGCCAGTTACGCCTACCTCCTAGTAAAAACGCGATCAGACTCAAGGCAATAAATGCGGGGGCCAGAAGGGCTGCAATTAACCACAACCCGGGCGGGAGCAGTTTGGCCGCCCCTACGATCATTGACACACCTAAGGCAACGTACAACACACCAAAGAAAAGCGCGGTCACGTGGCGAACGACAGCCAAAGCGTCTGCTGATATCACGAATTTGCGCCCCAATGTAACGTTTGCATCACGTTACGCCGTCATTTGTGGGCCGTCAAAGCGATCGCTTGCCGGTGGCCACCGTTCGAATGAAAGAAATTGGAACAAACACCCTAATCCACGCCAAAATAGCGCAGAACCCGGCCACGGATTGAAACAACCATGCGATGTACGTTGCTCATTTCGTTACAACTCGCCTTGCTGGCCTTGACCAGTGCCTGTGGCGGTGGTTCCGGCGGTAATTCGAGTCAGACACCCGTCGTCAGCGTCGCCACGCCAACAGAGACCTCCAACACGCAAACCGCCGACGAATGTTTGGGTTCGGGGACGCAACTCGACTGTACCTTCAACCACGAAGAGCTTGTACGTGACTACATCCTATACGTACCCCAGTCATACACTGGTAGCGAATCGGTACCGCTGCTTTTTAACTTCCACGGTTACGGAAGTAGCGCCATCGGACAAATGAATTACGGCGATTTTCGTGTTTTAGCGGAAGAAGAACAGTTTATTCTCGTGGTGCCACAGGGCACGCTCCTCGAAGATACCTCCCATTGGAACGTTGGCAGCTGGACCAGTGAAAGCACCGTCGACGATATCGGTTTCACGGCCGCATTGATCGACAAGATCGCTACCGACTACCTTATTGATCTATCGCGCGTTTACTCTACCGGCATGTCAAACGGTGGTTACATGAGCCATCAACTTGCTTGTCTTTTGAGCGACGACTTTGCGGCCATCGCTTCAGTGACCGGTTCCATGTCGCCTGAGACCTTCAACGACTGCGCTCCGACCCACGCAACCTCCATCTTGCAAATTCACGGGACGGAGGATGACGTCGTGCCATACGCAGGCGCCAATTGGACCAAGTCCATGGAGGCCATCATGGATTACTGGAGCACCTACAACGGCTGCGATCCAACACCTTCAATCACACCTCTCCCCGACGCCAACGAGGACGGCACCGTCGCGGACCTAATCGCTTACGCCAACTGCATTAACGACGTAAACGTCCAACTCTACCGGATGAACGAGATGGGCCACACCTGGCCCGAGCCCGGACGAGGTTGGGACATTAGTGGTATTAACGTCATCTGGAGCTTTCTTTCTCGGCATAGTCTCAACGGGCTGGTCGAATAACTTAGAGCCGTTGGCTCCCCCTTTCCCGGTGCCCACTCAGTTCGAGGATTTGCCGATAAGTCGGGTAGGCGATGCCAAAAACTGTTCGTAAAGCGAACAGGTCAGCAGGGTGAAGTAGGGTGTTGCGAGAAACGCCCAGATCAACGTGAGAGGCCTGAATCTTCCGACCGCGAGAGACACGATTAGGGAGAAAATCATCACCAACGTGACGATCGAAAAATTTGAATCGGCGTGTACAAGCTTTCGCGACAAAGAAAACGACTCCATCACGCCTGTCTTTTTATCGACTGCATAGATCCAAACAAAGGTCCAAACAATACTCAGATAGAGCCCTGGAATCACAAGTAAAAAGAAGCCGCAGAGGGTTCCAATTACGTACAGGACCCCTATGCCCAGCAATTGCCGCCAGCGCCCATTGGCGAATCCCGCGCTAATGAAGCGTCCGGTTGCCTGATCTTGTCCGCGCAACGCCCGCAACATCGACTCAACATACCCACCAACAATTGCCGGTATGGCGAATACGCCCACCACACTAACCGCGCAAACGATTGTGGCAACAAGAAAAAGCGCCGTGTTAGCAAAGATTATGAACGGTTTGTCACGACATACCGTATACGCCTGCCGAAACGCGACTTTCAGGATGTCGTCCGCCGAACCGCTCACGCTCTCGCCACTAGCACTCTAGCCTGGACGCTCGACGCATACCGCCTCCACTGACAACCCGTGCCATCGTCCAACTAAGACGACACCGCTTTCGGTACAGGCAGTACTTGTGTTTGATACGGATTACCAAACCCCGCCAGTCGCTTGAACAGTTTCGGATTATCGCAGTCGTCGGCCAACGCTCGCGGAAAGTGATTGGGAATGTCGTCCTGCGGTTGGATCGAGGCATGGCGGTAGTAATTGGCAATCGTTAGTCGAAGACCCGGGGTGCTCTTCGGATACGCGCCATGCCAGAGCTGCCCATGAAAAGCGATCAAGGACCCACGCGGGCACTCAACCGGAATCGCTTCGTGAATCGCTTGAGGCATCACCGGCTGGGAGTTGCGGTGATGCGAGCCGGCCACACAGGCGAACGCACCATCGGCCAACGTGTAATCCGTCAGGCACCAATTGCAATTGGCGTTGAGAGCGACACGACCCCACGGTTGGGGTACACCGCCTTGGTCGCAATGCAGCCCGAGTGACTCGCCGTACCCATCACCCTTCCATTTCACGAAACAATTGTGCGAGCTAAAGCGGGTGGTGTACGGACCGATCATGTAACGCATGAGTGCATTCGCCACCGGATTGACGGCAAGATCACGGAAGGCGCGGTCAAACGTGCACAGTTGCATTAATTGAAATTGACTCGGTTTCGCCCCTGACTGAAGTTCGAGCGTGCCGCGATAATCGCCGAAATCGAGTTCCGACGCTGGACCCTCTGCGATCGTAAAAGGGCAACCGACGAGCTCTTCCGACTTGGCCAAAAGCACTTCAGTGAGTCGATCCACATGTGCGGGCGTCACGCCCGTGACCTCGGGCGGCACCACCGCATAACCGTTGAGATCCAGATCCAAAACGTATTTTTCGAGGCCGAGCTCGGCCACGAGTTTTTGTCGAGCTTGCTGCAAATCGCCGCTACTCACGGCAAACGGTGTCTTCTTCTCCGCGTCCTTATTTTGTTTCGCTTGTCGCTTAGTCATCGATCCTCCTAATCAACCTCGCGCAATCAAACTAACGCCACGTTCGCGACGCGTCAAAAAAGGTGGGTCGACACAAAAACCACATAACCTACAAACAAACGGCTCTACAACCAAGAAACAAGTGTTCGAAAACGAAGAGAAGAGGTTTGAAGTTAGACGGATTAAACTATGGGGTTCGTACAAGCCAACTCGTAGCATTGATAAGACACTTATGGCGACGCCCGATCCAAGTGCAAGTACCGATTCACCGCCCGCTGGGCAGGTGATCGACCTCCAATCAATTCATAAGAATTACGATATGGGGTCCGAAACCATTCACGCCCTCAACGGGGTTGATTGCAGGATGGAAGTCAACGAGTACGTGGCCATAATGGGTCCGTCGGGTTCTGGCAAGTCAACCTTGATGAACATCATCGGCTGCTTGGACCGGCCTTCTACCGGGGAATATTGGCTCGCTGGCGAAAACGTATCCAAGCTCAATGACAAGGCCTTGGCCCGGGTACGCAATCGCATGATCGGGTTCGTGTTTCAGACCTTTAATCTCTTGTCGAAATCGAACGCCTTGCAAAACGTTGAAACGCCACTGTTGTACAGCGGTATCGGCCGACGCGAACGGCGCAATCGAGCGCTAGAGGCACTGGAACGGGTGGGGCTTGGTGACCGCACATTCCATAAACCGAGCGAATTGTCCGGCGGACAACGTCAGCGCGTGGCTGTGGCGCGGGCACTCGTTAATGACCCGGCGATCCTTCTCGCCGATGAGCCAACGGGCAATCTCGATACGCGTACCGGCGAGGACATCATGGCGTTATTTGAAGAACTCTATAGTGCAGGACAGACCATTATTCTGGTCACCCACGAACCCGAAATCGCAGTACGTGCCAAACGACACATCCACCTGCGCGACGGTGAAGTGACCGAAGACTACCTTGTGGAGAACGGCTAGTGGCCACTCGAATCCTTCTGGTTATTTCTGTTGGTTTACTGGCAAGTTGCGATTACCTCGAGTCGTATTTGGCAGACGACAAAGTTGCTTCTCAAGAAAACACCAATCTTCCTTACAGCGATTACCAGCAAGTTGTCGTGGAAGCGCGGAATATTCGCGTCGCCGTAGAAGCCGCTGGGGAAGTTGAACCCGTCACAACGGTCGAAGTGAAATCGAAGGCGTCAGGCGAAATTCTTGAATTAGCGGTAGATACCGGCGACCTGGTCGAGAGCGGCACGCTGCTTGCTCAAATCGATCAACGCGTTCTCAAAAACACCCTAAAACAGGCAGAGGCAAGCCTCACCGTTGCGAAAGCAAGACTCGCTAACTCTAGTTCCCAACTCGAGCGAATCAATTCGCTCTACGTAAATAAATCGGTATCCAAGGCCGACTGGGAAAAGTCGTCTTTGGACCACGCTACGGCACAATCCGAAGTCGTGCAGCGCGAAATTGCCGTCGAAAACGCCGTCATTCAGCTTGGTGACTGCGACGTTAATGCGCCCATCACGGGAACTATCATCGAACGCGCCGTCGAACAGGGCACGGTTATTTCTTCACCCATGGGTAACAGTAGCGGCGGGACCTTACTCTTGAAGATGGCCGATCTTTCTCGTGTTCAAGTACGCATGCTGGTGAACGAAATCGACATCGGCAAAATGAAACCGGGGGTTTCTGCAACCGTTAATGTCGCCGCTTACGCTAACCGTCCCTTTCAAGGCGAAGTGATTAAAGTTGAACCGCAAGCTACCACAGTCCAGAACGTCACCATGTTCCCGGTATTGATCGATCTAGAAAATCGCGAGGGACTTCTACGCCCTGGGATGAACGCCGATGTGGACGTCGTGGTCGCTGATCGGAATCAGGTGCTCGCCATTCCTAACGCAGCGCTACGTACTCAGGGCGATGTCTATTCAGGTGCCAGCGTACTTGGTTACACAATGGAAGACGTTGACAAAATGCTCGCCGCATCACCAAAACCCGGGAAACGGGACGTCGCTGGGGGTAGCGGTTCGGCTGCGTCAACGGGGGAAAGCGATCTCTCCGACGAAGAACGCCTGAAGGCGATCATGACCAAAATGCGAAGTGGTACGAGACCCAACGAAGAAGACGTCGCGTTTATGCGTAAGAACCGTGAACTTATGCAGAAGATCGCGGGCTCCGGTGCTGGCCGAGGACGCCCAGGCGGTGGCAGTCCAGGCGCCTCAGATGGACGCCCAGCAAACGTTGGTCCCGGAGGACCCGGCGGGCAACGTCCCAAACGGGCCGTGTCGTCCGTCGATCAGCAGTTCGGTGGCGACTACATCGTTTTTGTAATCCGGAATGGTGAGGCGGTCGCCGTGCATGTCCAAACGGGCATCACGGACATGGATTACTCCGAAGTTGTCGCTGGTCTTAACCAAGGCGAAAAGGTCCTCATTCTGCCTAGCCAATCCTTGGTGCAATCGAACGAGACCTGGCAGAACCGAGCCAGCAGGATGAGCCCGATCCCGGGCATGGGTCGTGGCCGGCGAAGCTAAACGCCGTGTCGCTCCTTGAATCCATTCGTATTGCGCTGGGCGCAATCCGTGGTAACGCACTTCGGTCAGCGTTAACGATTTTGATGATTGTGATCGGGGTCGGTTGTGTAATTATCGGTGCAGCTTTCGGTTCGGGCACGCAAGCCGCCGTGCAAGAACAAATGAACACGCTCGGCACGAACGTTCTTTCAATCTGGCCCGGCCAATCCTTTGGGCGCGGTGGTGTTGCGTCGTCGAATCGCGTCTCGCTCACCATCGACGATTACGATGCGTTGCGTCGAGACAGTCAGTTCCTTTCGGCCGTCGTTCCGGAATTGCGGAGCGGTCGTCAGGTCAAATTCGGCAACAAGAACATCTACGGCACGGTCACCGGGACGACACCCAATTACATGGCCGTTAACAATCGCGAACTGACCCATGGACGCATGATCACCCAGTCCGACCTTGCAGCGCGCAGACGCGTGGCCGTGCTCGGCTACAGCATCCCTACCAGTCTTGAATTCGCACCGACCAGTCTTCTAGGTCGAGATATTTCGATAGGTCGTATCATCTTCAAAGTCATCGGTGTCTTCGCCGAGGTCGGGTCGAGCTACGGTGGGCCAAGTGTCGACGACGCGATATACATTCCGCTGACAACGGCTCGATTTCGTGTGTTCGGCTCGGATCGACTCGGATCCCTCTCCGCAGAAGTTAAAGAAAACATCGGGGTCGACATGGCCATGGTCGATATCGAACGTGTGTTGCGTCGCGAGCACAAAATCCGTCCGGGCGACCCAAACGACTTTACGATCATGAATCGGGGCGTTTTTAGCGACATGATGCAATCAATTACCAGCACCTTGTCGACGTATATCATCGGTATCCTGGCCATAAGCCTTCTCATCGGAGCCATTGGCATCCTAAGCATCATGCTGGTCTCCGTAACCGAGCGAACCCGAGAAATCGGCGTCCGCAAAGCGCTTGGCGCCACGCGTGGAAATATCCTTACCCAGTTCATTGTGGAAGCGATCACATTAGGTGCATTGGGCGGGTTGTTTGGCATTATTCTCGGATGGCTTGGAAGTGAGGCCATCTCGTCCCAATTTGATATGCCTTTGATCGTCGAGATGCAAACGGTTCTTATTGCAGTCGCCGTCAGTGTGTCCGTTGGCTTCCTTGCCGGCGTTTGGCCCGCTTACCTAGCATCAAGACTAGACCCCATCGAAGCTCTCCGACACGACTGATTCGAGTCCCTTCTTTTTCCATCACTCAAACTACGGTGTGCCCAATCGGGTAAGCTTTCGGGTTCGCACGATTGGGGGAAATCCGCGCGATGGCCACCGAAAATTTAATTCGCACTATCGAAGCGTTTGAAGAGGAATACAAAAAAGGCATCGGTGAGGTGCTGCCATACCGCCCCACGAAAGAAGCAAGCCTCGATAACATTCGACGATTTGGCGACGGTGTCGGTGACTACAATCCGCTCTGGCGAGACCCCGATCACGCCGCGAATTCACCGTATCAAATGATTACCGCACCACCCCCTTTCATCTACGGCGTAAGTCTCGGTGTGGTTGCTGGCGAAACAGGAGCGATTAATCGTGCGCGAGTGTCGACGGCGTACCTTCCCGTGAACTACGCGGGCGCAGAAATTGAATTTCACCGGCCAATTTGGCTCGGCGATCGCATTACCGCGCAGGAGCAAGTCGGCCCCACGATGCGTAAAGAGAGCAAACGCATCGGCGCCATCGCTTTTAACACGGGCTTGGTCTCCTATTCGAACCAGCGCCAGGAGGTCGTGACCACCGTCAAAACGCTGATGGCCCGTTATCAAAATACAGGCTCAACCCTGGAGTACGATCGTGAGCCAAAAGAAAGTAAAGAAATTCAGCACGAAGCCGCCGATCCTCTGGTGTACGAACGCGAACGACGCGGCGCGAAGCCCAGATACTGGGAAGACGTCATTGAAGGTGATGATGTTCCGGCCCTGAAGAAGGGAACGTATACCGTCACCGAACTCTTTCTTTTTACCCACGGTGTCCTTGGTACAGGTCGAAGTCCGAGAGCCGCTCTAGAAGCCGAAGGATCTGGAGATCTGGGGGGTGGGGGCCGATTTGACGAGGAACACGCGCGAAAACGTCGAAACATGCCCGGGCAATTCGACTTTGGTCCGCAGCGCGTTTGTTGGCTTAGCCAAATCGTAACCGACTGGATGGGCGATGCCGGAATGCTGAAGAAGCTTGACGCCTCCATTCGACATCCCAACGTCGTCGGTGATACGAACACCGTGTACGGAAAAGTCTCCCGAACTTACGTCGAAAACGACGAACATCGGGTCGAACTGCAGGTGCAAAACCAAAATCAATCCGGTCTAGTCACTGCGTTTGGAACGGCCACCGTGACGTTGCCCACGAAGAACTAAAATCCAATGAAAGACACTAAGCAAACCGCTATCACGCCATCTGCCACACCGACAAAGCTCATGTTATTTGTTGTATGGCTGGCCCTGTGCTCGGCGATAGATATCGTGGCTACAGAGACCCCAATTGTGTCCGGTCCCGTCACCGACGGTACCAAGGGCGGACCCTTCTCAGCGCCACAGATCGATCTTGCGATTCGCGGTTACGTCATGGAGGAGTTTTTCCTAGACGGCGACGCAAGTGCATATAAATTTGTCGATGGCACATCGTCTACCCCGGACGGCCGGTGGACAACCGAGCGCGAAAAAGAATCAACCGCGTACCGAACACGGATTCTCGTCATACGACCCCAGCAGGGTTCCGACTTCAACGGAACCGCCATTTTACATTGGCAAAATGTCACGGCAGGCTACGAATTGGGCTCGGTGGGTGATGATGAATATCTGAGGGGCTATGCTTGGGTTGGTGTTTCAGCGCAGTCCGTCGGGGTTAATGGCTTTCCGGGGGCCGAAGCGGCCGGGCTTCGTCAATGGGATCCAGAACGCTACGAATCACTCAATCACCCTGGCGATGCTTATTCCTACGACATCTTTACCCAAGCTGGACGCGCCGTGGGGCCGTCGCGAACAAAAACGGGTATCGATCCGATGGGTGGACTCGACGTGACTCATCTTATTGCGGCCGGCGCTTC
>CAJWCW010000068.1 GCA_913030615.1 uncultured Gammaproteobacteria bacterium
GAGGGCTGGTACGATCGACGTTCCGGATGCTTCAGAACTGACCTTGCCGACTGTAATTCCTCGATTGATGTCCCAAACGGACGCTTCGTAGTCGGAACCTGACTCCCACGAAAGAAAGCCAAAACATGCGGGGATACCACCGCTTACCACGGTGCATTGCAATGCACCGCTTTCCTCTGATCGTTCGGTTGTTCCCTCAACCCAAACAAGATAACGAACACCAATAGCCCGTATTTTTTCAGAGATCAGCGGTCGAGAAATGACATAAGTTAATTCCCGCATATTGAGAGGCGCGGTTCGCGGTTCGAACCAGGGGAATAGCTCATCCATGAAATCGCGTTCGCTCATAACTGAAAGTGCATCTTCGCCGCTGCCGGTTTTGTTGGATACACAGCCCACGAAATCATCTTCAGTTTCGCCACTTGTTTTATGTTTTCGACTAAGTATGACGATAGATTCTTTGGAGTTGAGACTGGTGCTTGCTTCCCTTACTTCCTGGATTGTTGTGTTGACGCAGCCAGTAAGCCAATGCATGGCGATCAAGACGAAAGCGATATGTATTCGCTTGGTCATCATGACGCAATGCGTTGTTGGATCCACTCGCGGACAACATCCTGACGCACGAAACTAAACGAAATGCTCGCTGCGGCGTCGCGTAATGCCCAGGTGGCGGCTTCACGAAGCGCGGGGGATTTCTCGCTTTGCATACCGCCGTAGTTTAAACGGTTAGCTTTGCCGTAGGCGGTGACCGGCCAGCTATGTATGAGGGAACCGTCGGCAGCGTATAGCTCGAACCTGTATTGGATCCAGACCTCGTAAAAGTCCTTGCGCGTTTGCTCTGGAATTGCAAATTGAAACTTTTCGATCGACGGCGCCAATACGGCGTCTGCTCCTCGACCTTGTACGCTATCGATAGAGTCAACGGGCATTACCGACTCGAACATTGCGTCGAAGATCCGATTAAACACGGAAATCTGAGAACGAAGATCGATGGTGTGATTTCCATAACTGCCTAGGTCTTCGCTGTGCACGTACTGGGACATTGTGTCGTTGTAGTAAATCGCCACATTGATGGGCACTTGCTCGATCAACGGATTTGGGATGTTGGTCGTGATGGTGACTGAAGCATCGGTTGAGCAACCGGCGACCCAATGGATGTTGACAGCGCAAATCAAAATGAGGAGTAGATTAGCTTGTCGCCGTTCCATTCATCCTCCGCCTAAACGACTGGTGGTTTTAATCTTGGTTTTCGGAGCCTACTGTATATACGGTAGGCCGACAAAGGTGCCATTGTTGCGGTAGGTGAGTTCCCGCATTAACGCGCTGAATCGATACACGCTGGGAGGGTGTCTTCGCCCCTGGAAAAGGACTGGAAAGCCCACTGCGTGGATTCTGACACGGCGAGTTCCATCAGCGTCTGCAACGTTTATCTGATCGATCGTGTCGACGACTCTCTCGATGGAGGTTCCCTGAAAATCGTCGCCGAAAACGTAAATACTTATCTTTTTGTCTGGATCGTAAAACGTGGTCACAGCTTCTTCGATCCCCTCGACGGGGCTTGAGTTTGAATCTGCATCCCAGTTGCGCATCTTGTTAATAATGGATTTTCGAAGCGCGGGGGAGTCCGACATCCAGGTTCGTGCGTAGCGGGGGAATAAATATCTACCGTTGTCGTTCAACACTTGGATGCCTTTGACATTGGGGTAGATGTTGAGCGTTTCTTGCAATTTTCGGATCACCGCCGACCACGCGTAGTTGTACATGCTGCCGGAGTTATCAATAACGAAAATAATGTGTTCGCTGTCGACCGTGATCCCGCCAATCGTCTGGCTCGAACGCTTAAAGTTCATTCCTAAGAGGCGTTCCATTTCGTCCGTGAGGGATTGTTTTGCTCGGGCCATCTCGGCTTCCTCGATGAGTTGCTCATCGGCGACGTCCTGCGTCGCTTCGAACTTACTGAGAACGTCAGATGTTTGCTGTTGTAATTTGGCTAGTTGAAGGAGTTCTTTGTCGAAATCCCGTTCTTTATCGGATAGTTGTCGCGTCAACGTTTCCACGTGACCGCGTATTTCGAAGACCGCGTCACGTTTGCTCGCAACCTGTCCTTCGAGATCGACGGTGGTCGCCTCGAGTACGCTCGGCGCGACGACCTTCGTAATCATGAGTAAGAGAATAATTGCTCCGAATCCACAACAAATCACGTCGAGAAATGAGATCCCGATTTCCTCGATGGCTCGGCGTTTTTTCACGGCCAGTCTCGTGACGGTGACATATAGGTGCCCTCAGTTATGCGGGCAAGATTCCAATACGCAGCGGAAGCCTGAGGATCGCCTTCCATTGGAAACATGATGACGTTTATCGGAATACCTTGCGGTAGTTCTTCGACCGCGTCGCGAAAATACTCAAAGCGTTTTTGCCCGGTAACAACTGCCTTACGAGGCTCTCGAGACGATTGAGTCGGAAGACTGTCGATGATCAGGAAAACGTTATCGGGTTGGGGATCCATGGCTGCAATGTGATTAAAGAGGATTAACAGATTGGTCCCATTCTCGGGTGTTTTTTCTGAGAGGCCTTCGATCGCAGTGTCAATGCGGTCGGCTTCGATGGCGGCAACCCAATCTTCGTTTAGAAATACCGTTTTCAGTTCGGTATTGAACGTCACGATCTGCACATGACTTTCTACGGGAATTTGGGCAGTTAGCCACGAAACAGTTGCCAGTGCTCGCTGCCACTTCGGCGATGCCAATTTTCGTTCCTCGCTCATATGACGACGGCGAAGTACGTTTATGATGGATTCTGCCAGCATACTCGCCGACGCATCCAGAGCGATGAGGACGTGTTTGCCACCCATATAGAGTCCGGTCAGGTATTGGCGGTCGCCTTCGCCTTCAACTTCAATGATTGCCCGGGCTTCTTGTTGACGCTCAAGTTCCTGCAAGCGTCTCACGTCATCTTCGCGGGTATCGATATCGGATTGAAGCTTCTCTATATCGTCGACGCGCGCCTCTGTCAGCGCTTTCAGCGCGTCCAATTCAGCCTCCTTGCGCTCAGCGTCTTCGAGCATTGCCAGACGCCTCCGCCGTTCATCGTCGACTCGTTTCAACGTATCCTCGAGGTCCTGTTGGACCGCCGCCAGGTCGCGTTTTCCTACATTGATTTCGTAATCAAGACGCCGGGCTTCGGACAAGAGATCTTTTTTGACCCACTGGACGTCAGCCTCGGTTTCGTGATTGATGATGAGAAAAATAAGGATGACAGCGCCAAAGCCGCACGACATAACGTCGAGAAAAGAGAGTGAAAAAACCGTAAATCGCCGCCGCTCAGCCACGTTGGATTACACGAATGAGGTGAAACTCTTCGCTGTCTTTCCGAATGATGTCACCTACTGCCACGCCAGTAGAAGAGTCGATGACCACGCCATTAATTTTGACTTCGGCTTCAGCCATAGGTAGGACTCGATACTCAGATCCCTCGAGCTCGATACAAAATCCACGGACATTATTTGGCGTTTGGTTTTGATCAGATATTACGTCGCTGAGAGATGTTGCTTCCGTTCCATTAAGTAAATGTGTGGGACGTACCCGTAGGAGGTTGGTCGGCTCGTCTTGAGAGCTAGCGGAAGCGAATTGAGTAATGAAGCTGACGCCGCCGTCAGATTGCGCGGAGTTTTCTTCGTGAGCCATGGCGGCAGAGAAGATGGCGAGGGGTTCGACGACGTTCACGTCATGGCCGGCCGCGCGCAAAACTTCCGTCAAACCGGGGACACGGGCGATTCGATGCGACAAAACTATCCTCGTCGGATCGCCAATTTGCTGCAACAACGCGTCGAGGCGCTGGTTTGATTTCTTGGCGAGTAGCGACCGGGTGACTGCTACGCGGCGAGACTCGCCGACGTGAGAGACTTCCACGAGAAATTCATCGACGCACGACGCGACGTTCTTCAATACATGACTAAACAGTTGTTGTTCGGTGTCCGCAATACGAAGTGGATCAAATCGCGTCTCTTGGACGAATAGATCTGCGACGGCATCAATCCAGCCTTCGATGAGGGCTTGAAAACCGGTTTCCGCGGACTCGCTATACGACGTGCGAGATACTGATCCGTTGATCTCAAGTCGCGTGAGTACGGTCCGATGAAGGCCATTGTCTAAGAACGTGCAACGCCCCGGTTTCGCTAACGTACTAGCCGTTGCGACCGCGAGATCGGCGAGCGTGGAGATTTGAATCGACGCTTCGTTGGCGATTCCAAGTAATAGCGATAATTGCTCGGGGGTAGTATTACTCGGAACAGCAACGAAAACGGGTTCGTTATTCGGGAGCTTACCAAGTCTCTTAATTTCAAGAAGATGCTGATAGACGAGATCAGCATGGTTCTTGATGGCGCGGCCGCCGACAGCAATCGGATCGGCGCTTAATTGATGCCAATACTGAGTCTGCGCTTGACGCGGATGTAAACGGGTTTGGTCGAGTGCCGCGTCGCCAAACGACACGCGATCCTCGAGGACAACCGCGACGCCTGGTTGTCGGTAGACGACGTCCCGACCTTGCGCCAGCGATATTTCGGTGTCATTGAGTTCGAGCGTCCACACGCTAACGTACCTGCATATGTCTTATGAGCTTTTGATCACAATAGGTCTGGGTATCAAGGACCACGCGTTCCTGAATGAGTTGCAGTTGGTGTACAAGGAACATAATGACAATGCTGATGACCAACGCTACGAACGTTGAATTGAAAGCAACTCCAAGACTTGCGGTCACACCCGCGATGTCGCCTTCGACTGCGCGATAAGCTTGGCCGAGTGCATCCCCGATACCTCGCACTGTTCCGATAAAACCGATCGATGGAATAGCCCACGCGATATAACGAACCATTGAAAGTTCGCTGTCTAATCGATCCGATTCGCTTTCGCAGATAGAGTGCACGGCCTCCGCTACGTCTTGGACATTTCGCGTGGAAGAAAATCGATGGAGCGCGGCCATCATTGCTCGGGGCAACAATTGATCTTGCGTATCATCTGCTAGGGATTGGATGGGTCTTGTGTATTCGCGTGTATCTTCCGGGAGAATACTCATGCCGTCGCCAACGTTGACGAATTCAGTTCGTAGTGTCTCTCGTTCTCGCAAAGCATTACGAAACTTGTAACCCATGATGGAAAATGCCCACAACATCAGGATGAAGCAGGCCTCTTGTTCGTAATCCTTCAGTACGACGTAGAGAGAACGTTCTTCGGTAAATAGTTCTCCCGCGGCAAGGCGTTCTTCGCGGATCTCGAGAATAGCCTCAGCCTCAGGTCGAATATAGGCGGCGAATATCGAGTGCACGACCAAAATGGCAACCAAGAGCGCTCCGACTTGGTAGACAAATTCAAACGGCAAGTTTTTATTCATGGTGCGCTCTTAGATGTCAACTGGGAAAGGAACAGCGATGTCCTCAGAAATCGCCTCACTGGGTTCGAATGAATCGGGGGTTTGCGTACGCTCCTCCAGGTCTTCTTGTTTATCGGACTTTTCCAAAGATGCCTTCTCGCGTTCAATAGTAGAAGAATCTTCCTCATTTGGCAGCGCATTGGCATCGTTGCTGAGTTCGGTTTGCTCGGACCACGAAATACTAGCGAGCCCAAGTGACACGACGGATACAGCTGCAGCGAACAAACGGATCGAAGTCACGAGTCCTCCGCAAACCGTGCAATTCGAAACCCTACGTCCTGCCTTGACTCGGTGCCGTAATCGCGAAAGGAGAGTCGCAGATCAGTAACGGTGCCGTGCATCCAACTAGAACCTCGGATGACATGATAATCACCTTTCTCTGGCCCGAGGGCGCCAACGGAAATTCCCGGTTCGGGAATCACGTAATAGTCGTGTACCCATTCCGAGACGTTGCCGCCGAGGTCGTAGATACCTTTGGCGTTGGCTTCAAAGACTCCAATCGGCGAGGATGTGATGTGGTTGTCGTTGTAACCAAAGATAATCCGTCCAACGACGTGCTGCGCGGATAAATCGGCGTAGTTGCCATGGCGATTGGGCGGGGGAAGTTTTTCGCCCCAGGGGAAATGCAGCAACGGTGACTGGTCGTTTAGATGGCGCGCTACCCATGCCCATTCGGCCTCCAGGGGGAGGCGATAACCCACGGCCTCTTGATTGAAACCCTCCACTTTCCCGAATTCGACGTTATAAAACGGCTCAAGATTTTCTTGCTGAGACAGCCAATTGCAGTACAAGACGGCTTCAATCCAACTAACGTTCGCCACCGGTTGGTTAACTTTGTTGAGTCGTTGGTCTTGGAACTCGCCGGAGTCGTGCCCCGGCGCAAACGCGAGAAATTGTTCGTTGGTTACTTCGTGTTTGCTCAAGTAAAAGAGCCTGTCTAGCTCGACCGTACGTAAAACCTCGTTGGCCCGTCGTCCGGGTTCTCGCCTAGAAGCGCCCATGGTGACGTTGGTTGGAGACATAAGTACGAGTTCATGTCCGGATTTAGTCGTCCGCGTTGGTTTTAGTTTTGCGAAACGAGCTTCTTCGATGGTCAGAAGACGTACCCGCAAACGTTGGGGGAAACCAGGTTGGGGCGTGATGCTCGTTCGATAACCAGCATGGCCTTCTAACCGGAGTTCAATGTCGTGAGGCAAGGCGGTAAGTGTGAGCGTTAAATCTGAATTACCATTACGTTTTCCGTCGATCCACACCTCCGCGTCTTGCGGTTCAGTCACGATTTGCACTTCACCCGTTAGCTGTTCGAGATCAATTGAGATGGTTTTGGCGTTCCCCGACCCGAGCGTAAACGAGTGTTCGTAAGGGTCGTATCCAACTTGAGAGACGCGGATGCGATGTGGTTCGTCAGGTGTGAGCGAGATCTGTAAAGGAGTGACGCCTGCAAATTGATCATCGAGCGTGACACTCGCTCTCTCCGGCGTCGAATTGACGAGGACGGTTGCGACGGCTTTCTTCAATTGAATCGGGTCAAGTGTCAGTCGCTCTTCGGGTTCGACGTATACCAGATCGCTCCAAGATTCGTATCCGGGTAGCGCGACGGTCACTCGATGCTCACCTTGGAGGACTTCGACCGGCCCGGGCGTGTGGAAATCTGATATCTCACCATCGATCAGAACCTGGGCACTCTTTGGCGTAGTTGGGATTGTCACTAGGGCCCACGCCGGACGAAGAGTGGCGGCCAAGGTTTGCGCGATCTCACGACCCTCGATGATGGCTGATATTTCGGTATCGAGGTATCGATCGAGGCGATATCGAAAGGTGCTTTGGCCCGCTTTGATCGACGCGGTAAACGGTGTGGTACCGATTACCGTGCCGTCACGAAAAATCGTCGCACCGGGTGGTTCCGAACTAAATCCGACACGGCCTGGTAGCTTGGTTAACTCGAAACTGAACGTCTGGTTACGTTTTGAGCCCACTGAAATCGCGTGCTTTAAGGGGAAATAGCCTGACGCTGTCGCGCTCATTTTATAGGTACCCTTCCTGAGTAGTCGGTACCCAAGCGCTTCTAATTCGAACCCGCCACTCACCACAACTTCCGCCGAATCCGGTTCGAAGACGAAACGTACGGACTTTGCGGTAAAACTGAACCAGAGCCCACCAGCGAGCACGAGCAATATTGAAGCGAGCGTTAATTGTCGTTTATTGGGTCGAAATCGGTTAGAGGTCGCCGATGGTTCGGAGGGATTAAATGTCGTTGGCTTGATCTGACCGATAGGATTTTCGTCGCCCATGGTTTAAATCCGTTCCTGACAACTCACTGAAACGGGCAGCATCGCGGGCTCAACGACGATGGTCATGCGGACATCTCGGCAACCGTCGCTACTCCCCAACAACGTATAGCGACCAGGACGAAGATTTAGTTCGTGCCGCTCGAAAGTTCCGAGCCTTCCGATATGATAGATGCTTACCTCAGTGATGCTATCCGACACAAGCACCAACGGCAGCGGCTTTCCGGCCCGATCCATCAATGTCCGAAACTCGCTTTTTTTTGCGTCAAAAGTTGGTCCCCGACCGGTCTGATCGGTGGCGGCAGTATGGGTCTTTTTGGCTTTTGCGTATTCCTCGTCCAACGAAAGTATGTGCGGATCGTCCAAATACCGATCCATGGTTTTGATCATGGCAATCAGGGCTCGGAGGTCTTCACGCCCGTCTCTCGCGTACCGTACTGAACGATCGAGAAGGAGAGCACGATCGTACGCGGCTGCCGCGTCCGCCCATCGTCCTTCTGTCTTCGCGAGTTCCGCTGTCGATCGTAGTCGGTCTAATTTCATCAACAAGCGATTCTGTTTGGTTTGGTTTAATCCATCGATGGCGACAGGGTCGCCGGGTTTTAACTCGAGGGCTTGGTCGAACGAGGAGGTCGCTTCGTCGAATCGTTTGTTTTGCAAAGCTTCAAATCCTTCGGAAACGAATCGGTTGTAACGCGCTTCTGATTCGAGTTCGACAAGGTTGGCAAAAGTCTCGGCAAGGCCTTTCGTTGCAGGATCAAGATCATGGAGTTCGTCTAACTTGGTGCGAGCACGTTTCAGGTCGCTACGCAGCAATGATCGGTCAAATTCTCGAAACAGCGTCGAAATTCTTGGTAGGAGGGTTGCTCTAGCGAGTCCGTTTGTGGCAATTGGATCGTCGGGAATAATCATCAAGGCACGTTGATACGCGATCGTCGCCGCATCTTCATCGCGCCGATCGAGAGCAACCTGGCCGTTCGAGATCGATTTGGTGTATTGGGCGCGACCGTCGTCAATGAGTTTTTCTAGTTCCGACGTGGCTGTTCGGTACGCCTCCATTGCGCGTGGGTATTCGTTTTCGACAAAGTAACGATCGGCGACGCTTGCGAGTTCTTTGATGCGTTCGTACTCGTTGGTGCCCCATGCGTCGATATTCATTTCTTCTTCAAGTATCTCTTGTAACTCGACGAACGAAGCCAATTCGACCGTAGCCTCTTCTCGAGCCTTTTCGCGTTCAAGATTGGCATAGGGTGCTAGTTCTTCTGAGTCCTTAGTTTGCTCGACAAATGCTTCACGTTCGTTGTCCCTCGAGGAGCGCATGTCTGAGGTGCGTTCCCGAACCAACTCAGGTAAGACCAAGAAGACGAAGATACCCGCCACGCCGAAGACCAGAACGACTACGAGCCAGCGCAAACCAAATTTCCGCTCGCTAGAAGAAAGGTTTTTAGTTGGCCGGTCGCTCGATAGGGGAGGCGACGTCGGCGTTATCTTGAGGGGCGTTTCCGGTTCCATTGAATTCCCTAAATCAAACCATCGGTCCTGTGCCTAGCCGGCATCGGACTCGGGTTCTTCAGTGGCCTTCAGATTGCCGTCCCCCATTTCTGTCCGATAGATCTTTCGCAGGATGCGCCGAAGTTCCTCGTATTGTTCGTCAACGCTACCCTGGAGCGCGATCGTTTCGTTCTCCAACTCCATCGTATAAGGCATGAGTGTTGCCTCCACAGACGTTCCCAGTTCGCGCAATACTTCGGCGTGCAATTGGGCATCTGCACGTTTTGCGATTCCTGCTTTAATCAACGTCGCACCGCCAATGATGCCCATGGTGCCGCTGTATTGGGTGACGGTATTGTTGCTCGTTTGTGCCGCTACACCGGCCACGATGCCGACGGTCCCAGCGAGTAGTCTTGCGCGTGCTTTGTTGCGTTCTTCCCGATACGCGATGGCTTCGCTATAGGTGGCCCGTCGCCAACTCTGGTAAGGGGTAAACATTTCGTTGGCGAAGCTCGAAAAATACTCATCGAGGGTATCAATGAAAAGGTACTCGCGTTCCCGAATCATGCGCACGCGCGACAGCATCGGGTCGTCGGGGGCTGGTAAACGGCGGATTTGATAGGCCCCGGGTGTCGTTTCGATCACGTAATCCTCGAAGGCGTCGGTCGCAAAGTCTCTTGCAAATCGCATTTCGGCCGTCGTCCGTATGGCTAGGATCTCATCTTCGGTCAAGGCCATCCTGAATCGAAGCAAGTCGTTTGCGATTTTGTTGTATGTTGCTTGGTACGGGTCGATGTCGCGGGGCATCGACACGTCGTACGCATATCTGCTTGCTAAGGTCTCGTAGTCGTTGTCGAACCAGACCTGTCCACGTGCATCGGATGCGACCACACGCAGGTTCAAGCGTTCACCATCGGAATGTAAAATGGTTGCAGACACCGTCACATCAACCGCATACGAAAGTCGCGGGACAACACGTACGGCGCCCCAGTTGCCGGTGGATTGAAGCAGGTTCTTCGCGACGTAGGCCATATAATTGGACTCGGCTCGGCGAATTTCGGGCTGGATGTTGAGCTCGTTTTGTTCATCGAACGATTCGGGTACGTTCGGATCAAATACGCTGATGCCAACGTCAAGCAGTAGCTCTTCCGAGGGCGGGACCCCGAGTGTTTCCGGCGGCGCCATGTCGACCGTTCTCACGGTTTGCGTGACGCAGCCGTACAACTGAAAGAGTCCAACGAGCAGTAGGATTCGCCATGGACGATAGTCGAGGACGGTTTTCAAAAACATCAGGAACCCGATTTATAACGCCTATAGTCGTCCCAGAGCGCCTGCCGGAGATCGGGATCGGTTTCGGCCATCGCCGCTTCACGTAGTTGCCGGGCGACCACATCGTCGTCCTTGGCGTCGGGTATGTCGGTCGGTATCACCGCAGCGATGGGTCCAGGCATCGGTACGCCGCGTGTATCCGATTGCCGGGGCGCAGTATCGGGCAGCGATCCTCCGCCCGAATTGGTGCCGCCTCCTGGTATCGTTGGTTCAATACCTGAGGTCATAACCCTCTGACTTTGTCCGGCACGGTCATTCGATCGCGCCAGAACGATTTTTCGACCTTCAAGTATCTCGCCATCGAAAACGTCCAAGGCGCGCTCGAGTTCGTCGTCGCCGGATCGACCGGGATCGGCTCCCTCATCGTCTGAAGAAGGACTGCCCGGTTGATTCTCGGTCCCCGTAGTCTCGACCGATTGATCCCCTGCCGATTGGTCTCCATCGGGTTCTAGCGTTCCCGATGCCTCGGTTCCTTCCACGCCGGCACCGGTATCCGCAGTTTCTTCGCCGGGTAGCTCTGTTGCAGTTTCCCAGCCATCGTCACCTTCTCCCGACTGAGTTTCAGCAGGGTCTGTCGATGGTGGTGTCGGCGTCCCGCCGGCAGTTGCGGGTTGATCGCCTTGATCGCTTGACGGGGTGCTTTCTTCGCCGGGTGTTGACTCCGGCATCGAGGCGGGTGAAGGAATCGATTGTTGGGACGTCGACGGAGGCGACGGTAAAGATTGCTGTGATGGCGACGGCATCGATGGCATTGAGGGCTGCGATCGCTGCGAAGGTGATGGCATCGATGGGCTCGATGACGACGGTGACTGGGTCGAGGGACTTGGTGGACTACTCTGTGATGGTGACTGTGGGGTCGAAGGACGACTGGGTGTGGACTGTGACGTACAACCGAAACTGAGCGCAACGGCCGTCAGAGCGAGACTCAAGAAAAAACTTCGCATGCAGCTATGGTCCACGTGTTTCTCCTTCACTAGAGGACGTTAACGTCATCGAAGTGAATCTTGGGTGAACGTACTCCCATCAGGGCCGCTTGGGTAGTTTTGTCGTCACAATGTATACGAGACATTCATCTATTCTTCGGGCGTTCTGGAAGCCTATCGATCAGGTTCGCTGCTGGCTCCACGAGTCCTCGGTCTCGGGTAATGGGTGAAGGTGTGTGAGAGTCGGACATCGGGCGTGGCAATGGGTTGTCCGTCGACGAAAGCGGGTCGATAACGCGCTTTACGGGCTTGTTTACGAACGAGAAAATCGCTTCCCGAAGGTTCCGCCCGTTCGGTGACCAAATCGACGACCGAGCCGCGTTCGTTGACCGTGAAAGACAGCTCAACAACCCCCTTGGTTGCGCGAACGTGCGCTGTATTCGACGGACTTTTCGGATTTTGTGGAAGTGATAAATAAATGGGTTTTGGGTATTGCAGTTCCCGAGCGATAAAGTCAGTCGAGGAATCGCTATCAAACGTTAGCCATACGTCCTCGTAGAGGATCTGTGCTCGCTTATTTTGTTGGAAGAGGAGATACCAGTCGGCGAGGTCGAGTTTTGCCAGCGCAACCTCTTCAATATTTGAATCGCTTTGCGCTAGTAACATTTTTACGATTTCGATTAAGGCGGTTTCGCCTTCGCGAAAGTTATTTATACGTGTGGGCGGTAGTCGACTTAGATCGGTCGATGAGCCTCTGCGCCTACTCGCGACTAGGTCTTCAATGTCGGGAATCTCTGCGGGCGTGAATTTTTCCAACCTATAGGTATTTGCAACGCCTCGTAATGCTTGGATAAGGAGGGGGTGCCCCTCGCCGTAATGGGTCTTGGCAAGAACACGTGCCCTCTCGTAGAACGTCCTTGCCATAAAGATGTTGTAGGTTTTTACATACCAATCAGCGAGAACGAAAGTACCTGGGATAAGCGCGATTTCATCTGCCTGCTGGTCAAATTTTCGTTCGAGTATATGGTAGGCGTATTCGTGCCGATCATTTGCGGCCGCAATATCGCCTTTGGCGTAATGTGTGCTTGCTTCTCGATAGACTACGGCCACTTGTTTCGGATCGTGAAGTCCAGCATTAACGCGGGTTACGTGGAGGGCTCGGTCATAGGCGTTGAGCGCGTTGTCGTAGTCGCCGTACCCGGCCAGTCCGTCTCCGAGGACTACTAGTGGTTCGACCAGTGCAATGTCGTATCGTCCGAGGATGGTCTCGGTTCGGCCGATCTCTCTTTCGGCCAGGCGGATCGCCGCTTTGTATTCACCTGTCTCGATTTGGTCTTTCGCTATCTCCAGCGTCTCGTTGCTTTCATTTGCGCTGTGTGTCGACGACGAATCGACGTTCTGCATCGCGGATTTCGTGACTACGGCGTCGCTAGCGATCGCGCCGATCGAGTGCATCAGGAAGGAGGAAAAGATCCATAACCACCAGAATTTATTTTGTGGCCGGATGTTCTGTGGCCTTTGAAATACGGCGACGTTTAGTACGCTTGTGAGCGTTGGCGAACCGCTATTCATTGATGTCTCATGTCCGATTTCCCGTTCTTCATGGAGAGCCCGGTCTTTGTATACAGATTCGCTGGTGTGTCCGATATGTCGGATTCAGCTAAGATCGTCCATCGTGACGGATATTGATTACGAAATCGACACGCGCGGGTTGTTGTGTCCTGAGCCATTGATGTTGGTGAGGAATAGAATTCGCGAAATGGCCTCGGGCGAAACCATACGCATCGAGGCCACGGACCCCTCGAC
>CAJWCW010000069.1 GCA_913030615.1 uncultured Gammaproteobacteria bacterium
CCACGACCTTCGGGTTATGAGCCCGACGAGCTACCAGACTGCTCCACCCCGCATCCGCAAGATGCGCGATTATAGGGACCGTCATATCGGGACGCAACGAATCAAAAAACCGACCGACTATTCTATTTCTTATATTGCTGGCCTGACGATTTTCTGTGACGAGTATCTTCAAACAATATGTATGTTTCGACACCGGTCAGAGGACCATATACAAGGACAGATATGCGGGACGCGCCCCTTACACTACCAACTAAAATAGACCTATATAACGTCCAAACCACCGTTGCATCGCTTAAGCACTTCGACCAAAAGACTGGTTGCGAATAATGGTGCCGAAGAGAGGACTCGAACCTCCACGGGCATAAGCCCACTACCCCCTCAAGGTAGCGTGTCTACCAATTCCACCACTTCGGCACATTTATAATGGATCCGGAACGTCAGATTCTGCATCGGTCGATTGAGGCACTAGTGATGGAAATTCATCACCCGGATCCGCGTAATCTCGCGATTCCTCATTTTCGCCACCTGTAGGGAAATCCCGCCCGGGCTCCAAGGATCGATCTTCTACTCGAGAATCCGGCATCCCAATCCCTCTAATCGTATTGGCCTTTTCTCTGGCGGCATAAGCGAGCCCGAACGCGATTAAGAAAAACCCAATCGCCAACCAAGCTGTGGCCTTTGTAATAAAAGAGGTTGTACCCTGAGCTCCAAAAAGGGTATTGGCTGAGCCGCTACCGAAAGCCGCACCTATATCCGCACCTTTGCCTTGCTGTAAAAGCACTAACACAGTAAGCGCTACCGCATCGACGATAAGTAGTATTAATAAGACTGTTTCGAGTGTTTCAATATTCAACGCGATGTCGCTCTACAGATTTTTGCGAATTCCTTAAATTCAAGCGATGCTCCTCCCACCAGACCCCCGTCGATATCCCCCTCCGCAAACAACTCAGCTGCAGTATTCGCGTTCACACTACCACCGTATAAAACCCTGGTATTTTTCGCAGTCGTTGCATCGGATTTCGTCAGAAAGGCTCTGATAAACGCGTGCATGGATTGGGCTTGATCCGGTCTCGCCGTTTCTCCTGTGCCTATTGCCCAAACCGGTTCATAGGCAATAACCGCGTTCGCGAACGCCTTAATTCCTGCGTGTTTTAGAATGGCATCGATCTGTCCTGCCACGACAGATTCCGCCCTACCTTCCAGTCTCTCTTCGAGAGATTCGCCGACGCACAATACCGGAGTAAGCCCCGCGCGCTGGCACGCAACAAATTTTTCAGCAACTAGCCCGTCGGATTCACCAAACAAACAACGTCTTTCGGAGTGTCCAACCAATCCATACGTAGCACCCGAATCCACGGCCATTTCTGCACTGATTTCTCCAGTAAACGCACCGCTACTAACGTTACACACATTCTGCACACCGACTGAAATCGAACGCTCTGCAAAACCTTCGGTCAACATCGACGTATAAAGAAAAGGAGGGAAAAGCACGACATCAAGTGAACCGTCCACATCAAAGTGCTGCAGGAATTCGCGACAAATAGCCCTGGAACCATTCATCTTCCAATTGGCAGCAACCATCGGGGCACGCACCGCTCTTCCACCAGCCGCAAAGGGCCCCGGATAGTAGCAAGCACGTTCCTTATTGTGAACGCAAAGTTCCAGCCCGCGTATCCACCGAGTTAAGCGCTACATCCGCGATCCTTTCCGCATAGCGGCGGACGTCCACAGAATTCTTCCCCTCAACCATAACCCTCAACAGTGGCTCCGTACCGGACGGACGGACCAACACCCGGCCATCTCCTCCCAGCTTTCCCTCGACGTCACGAATTGCATCGATAACGTTGGGATGAGTCCCCACACCACCCGGATCTTCCACAGCAACGTTGATCATTTCTTGCGGTAATTTCGTCATGCCCCTTTTAAGATCCGACAACGAACGATTCTGTGAGACCATCGCGACAAGCACCTGGAGAGCAGAAACGATCCCATCGCCAGTTGTCGCCCAATCGAGACAAATGATATGTCCGGAATTTTCACCACCTAACACCCAGCCCTTGTCACGCAATAGCTCCACCACATAACGATCGCCGACCTTTGCCCTCTCGAACGGAATACCCAGATCCTCAAATGCTCGCTGGAGTCCGACGTTGGACATTTCAGTTCCAACAACACCGCCACAAAATCGATTCCGCTTCCACATCGAATGGGCGATCACATATAACAGTTCATCGCCGTCGACAATTTCGCCCTCAGAATCAACCATGATTACGCGGTCGCCATCTCCATCGAGCGCGATTCCTACATCGGCACTTAACTCCAAAACTTTTTCGCGCAGAAGCTCTGGATGCGTTGATCCGCAATTCTTATTGATATTCGAGCCGTCGGGATCAACCGAAATCCCAATGACATCGGCGTCTAGTTCACGAAACACGCGAGGGGCTACGTTATACGCCGCGCCATTCGCACAGTCCAAAACAACCTTTAGACCATCAAGTCGTATCCGCAAGTCAACGGTTCCTTTGCAAAACTCAATATATCGACCGCGCGCATCATCGACGCGGAAGACGTGACCCAAATTCGAGGCGCTAACAGACGAAAGCGGCGTATTAAGCTGCCTTTCAATCGACAGCTCCATCGCGTCACTAAGCTTGTTTGCTTCGCCGTCGAAAAACTTAAGCCCGTTATCATCAAATGGATTGTGGGAAGCGCTTATGACAATACCGAGATCACCACGCATCGCGCGCGTCATGTACGCAACTGCGGGAGTAGGAATAGGACCCAGCAGCGCCACATCAACTCCTGCAGACGACAGCCCCGCTTCCAACGCAGACTCCAGCATGTAACCAGAATTTCTTGTGTCCTTGCCAAGAATTACAAGCGGTCTTCGTCCCTTTACAGCGAAAGTCCTTCCGACGGACCGCCCTAATTTCAAACAGAAATCGGGGTTAATGAGTTCGTCGCCAACGCGTCCTCGAATGCCATCGGTTCCGAAATACTGCTTACTCAAAACACCTCCCGTTCAAGAAGAGGACCATGTGCGGGCGCGGATCAAGCAAACCCCAGAGACATTTTCCACTCGGACATTCTTTTTGAGGCTCAGCAAACGATCGGCTTCGTTTGGTGGGTAGCTTAAGTTTCCTCTAAAGGATCCCCGACGGAACCCTCTTGACTGTTCTTGCTGTTATTCGTTTCCGATGCCACGCCTTGATCGGGTGCTCTTGGCTTTGCGCCCGCCATGATGTCCCCAGCTTGGGCCGGGGATAACGTCTCGTATTCCATCAAAGCATCGGCCATTACGTGGAGTTTCTCTAAGTTGTCTTGCAGAATCTTTTTCGCTCTTTCATAGCAACCATCGACAATTTTTCTGACCTCTTCGTCAATTTCCCTGGCGGTCTGCGAGGAAATCGATTTCGATTGCGAACCAGCGGACATGCCCAGAAACACTTCTCCTTCGTCATCGTCATATTTCACTGGGCCCATCCTTTCCGACAGCCCCCATTTCGTAACCATATTACGCGCGAGCTGGGTAGCTCGCTCTATATCGTTGGATGCTCCAGTGGTTACCCCATCTGAACCATTTATCAATTCCTCCGCAATACGGCCCCCCAGTAAAGAGCAAATTTGGGACTCTACCGACCGCCGACTGTGGCTATAACGATCCTCCTCGGGCAAAAACATGGTGACACCCAGTGCTCGACCTCGAGGAACGATGGTAATTTTGTATAGTTGATCGTGATCGGGGACCGTATATCCGACTATCGCATGTCCAGCTTCGTGGTACGCCGTATTCCGTTTTTCTTTCTCCGACATCACCATCGACTTACGTTCCGCGCCCATCATGACTTTATCTTTAGCCTTTTCGAATTCCTCCATTTCAACCAACCGCTTACCGCCGCGGGCAGCAAAAAGTGCCGCTTCATTAATAATATTTTCCAGGTCAGCGCCAGAAAACCCCGGGGTTCCACGCGCCAAAATCGACGGTTCAACGTCATCTGAAATCGGAACTTTCCGCATGTGAACATTTAATATTTGTTCTCGCCCTCGAATATCCGGCAAGGAGACCACGACCTGTCGATCAAAACGTCCGGGCCTCAACAAAGCTGGGTCAAGGACATCCGGCCTATTCGTCGCAGCGATGACGATGACGCCATTATTAGGTTCAAATCCATCCATCTCGACCAACAGTTGATTGAGCGTTTGTTCGCGCTCATCGTGACCGCCACCCAAACCTGCTCCCCGATGGCGACCCACCGCGTCGATTTCATCAATAAAAATGATGCACGGAGCTTGTTTCTTCGCCTGTTCGAACATATCGCGTACGCGAGAAGCACCGACACCGACGAACATCTCGACAAAATCCGAGCCGGATATCGTAAAAAAGGGAACCTTTGCTTCGCCGGCTATTGCCTTAGCAAGCAGAGTCTTACCCGTTCCCGGCGGTCCAACCATGAGCGTGCCGCGAGGAATACGACCACCCAATCGCTGAAACTTACCGGGGTCCATGAGAAACTCAACGAGCTCCTGGACGTCTTCCTTAGCTTCGTCCACGCCTGCAACATCAGCAAACGTAGTCTTGATTTGATCTTCAGACAGTAAGCGGGCTTTACTCTTGCCAAACGCCATGGGGCCGCCTCGGCCCCCAACTCCACCCTGCATTTGCCTCATAAAAAGCATGAAGACCGCGATAATGATTAAGATAGGGAAGCTTGCAATCAGTAGCTGAGCCCAAAATCCTTCGGTTTCGGCTTCTTTCCCCACGATCTCGACGTCGTGTTCCATCAAATCGTCTAATAGTCTCGGGTCCGGCGCTGGGATAATGACCTTAAAACGAGAAGTATCTTTTCGAAGCACCGTTAGGTATTCATGCTGACCATCGAATTCGACTTGGCGAATCTCGTTACGGTTTACTTGTTCGATAAAGTCAGAGTAGCTGACTTCCTGCGGCTCACTCACCCCGCTAAAATTATTAAACACGGTCAGTAGGACGGCGGCGATAATTAGCCAAAGCAGGAGATTTTTTCCCATATCGTTCAAAGACTTATCCTCCTAGCACGCGGTACCAGGACGCCATTTTCCGGGCCCAATAGACTACACCAGGTAAGTAGCTCCGGCTATCAAGCAATATTTGGGCGGAATGGGACTTTACAAGTGGTAGATTATTCTCGGTCAGACAAAAACCGTGTTGGTTCGTTCGTGCGACTTCGACACGTAATTTTCACTAAGATATGTAGGTCATGGATACAAAAGTACTAAGGGCTATTGCACATCATCTCGATCCAATCGTAACCATTGGTAACGCAGGATTATCAACAAGCGTCATTGCCGAATTGAACCGCGCCATCTCAGATCATGAATTGATCAAAATACGGTTGAACGTTGGAGATAGAAAATATCGACGCGAACTCGCCCATGAGGTCGCACAGCTGCTAAGCGCAAAGTTGGTCCAGCAAATAGGGAAGGTCTTAGTGGTGTATCGCCCAAACGATCAAACTTGCCCCGCTCTTTCAAACATCACGCGTTTTGGACATTAACTACACAAAAACATAGATTCAAAGATGTTCAACAGTATCGACTTCGTATTCGCGCTCACCATCGGGTGATTTTACGACCACGGTATCGCCCAGACTTTTACCCACCATCGCCCTCGCCATCGGAGATAAAACCGAGATCGTATCTTCTTTCACATCAGCCTCATCTTCTCCGACAATTTTGTATCTCACTTCCTGATCACTACCTTGTTCTACCAACGTCACGGTACAGCCGAATACAATTTTTCCGCTTGGGCTAATCTTTGTTACATCGATAACTTGAGCATCACTGAGCTTGGCTTCAATCTCTTGTATTCGTCCTTCCGTAAAACCCTGTTGCTCTTTAGCTGCGTGATATTCAGCATTCTCACGCAAATCGCCATGCTCTCGAGCCTCGGCGATCGAGCGAGTCACAGATGGTCGTACAACGCTTTTGAGATGCGTCAATTCTTCTCTCAGTTTCGCAGCACCCTCCACCGTCATGGGCGTAGTCACGCTTGCGATCCTCGATGTATTTCCTGAAGGCTTCGAACCCGATTACTGTTGCCATGTCGCATCGCAATACAGAAGGCTTCGCCGCCCGCAAGAGTCGTGGTGTAGCACACTTTATGACGTAGCGCGAGACGCCTAATAACCGCCGAGTCAATAGTCGCCTGGCGACCTTCCGTGGTGTTAACAATCAATGTTGGCGGGTCATTCTTTATAAGATCTGTTACGTCCGGTCGACCTTCCGTAACTTTGTTGACCACTGTAGTGCTTACGCCAGAATCCCTTAGAGTTCTTGCAGTTCCTCCGGTAGCAACAATCTCAAATCCCAAGGCGGTTAATTGCCTAGCGACTTCAACTACATACGGCCGATCTGATTTCTTAACGCTTATGAAAGCCAACCCACCCTTAGGCAAAATTTCTCCTGCAGCTAGCGTAGCCTTGGCGAAAGCCTCGCCGAACGAGTCACCAATCCCCATGACTTCTCCAGTCGATTTCATTTCTGGTCCGAGGATCGGGTCGACCCCAGGGAATTTGGTGAACGGGAACACGGACTCCTTGACTGAGTAGTGGACAGGGACAATTTCTTCTGTAAATCCTTGAGATTCCAAACTTTCGCCAACCATACAACGAGCCGCTATTTTGGCGAGCGAGACCCCGATCGATTTCGAAACAAATGGCACAGTACGTGACGCCCTTGGGTTGACTTCTAGTACATAGACCTTTTCATCTTGAACCGCCATTTGAACGTTCATTAAACCAACAACACCCAGTTCCAGCGCCAGTGATTCCACCTGACCTCGTATTTCGCGTTGAATACCAGAATCGAGACGATATGGCGGTAGTGAGCAAGCCGAATCGCCGGAGTGTACGCCCGCTTGCTCGATATGTTGCATGATGGCACCAATCACGACTCGTTCCCCATCACATACGGCGTCTACGTCGACCTCCACGGCTTGATCCAAGAACCGATCAAGTAGCACGGGTGATGCATTAGATACTTGAAACGCAGATTCCATATATCGTCGGAGATCTTGCTGACCGTACACGATCTCCATAGCACGACCGCCTAAGACATACGACGGTCGAACAACAATCGGATAGCCGATCTCATTTGCGGCTCGCTCGGCGCTATCAGGTTCATTGACGATGCGGTTCGACGGTTGCCTCAATGCAACTTTGTCGATCATCCCCTGAAACCGTTCCCGATCTTCAGCTCGATCTATCGCGTCCGCGCTCGTCCCGAGAATTGGTACGCCCGCGGTCTCGAGCTGATCAACTAACTTGAGAGGGGTCTGACCTCCAAATTGGACAATGACACCGTGAGGTTTCTCTACTTCAACGATGGCAAGCACGTCCTCCAAAGTCACCGGCTCAAAATAGAGACGATCTGACGTGTCATAGTCCGTCGAAACGGTCTCGGGATTACAATTCACCATAATCGTCTCGTACCCGTCTTCACGCAATGCCATCGCCGCGTGGACACAGCAATAATCAAACTCGATGCCCTGACCGATCCGGTTCGGACCGCCACCCAACACCATGATTTTTCTGTCTTTCGTTGGTTGCGCCTCACACTCTTCTTCGTAAGTCGAATACATGTACGCAGTCGCAGCCTCGAATTCAGCGGCGCAAGTATCAACTCGTTTAAAAACTGGGCTGACACCAAGTGACTTACGATATTCCCTAAATTCTTCCTCCGAGCATCCAAGTATCGACGCTAGGCGGACGTCAGAAAAACCGTCTCTCTTCAATAAGCGGACATGGGCTTCTGTAAGATTTCTCAGATCCTGACCGTCAAGCGACTTCTCCGTTCGAACAAGGTCTTCAATTTGAGCCAGAAACCACTTGTCGATGTCCGTGGCTTCCGCAATTTCTCCGATGGTCATTCCCTCGCGGAAAGCATCTGCGACAAACCAAATCCGCTCCGCTCCTGCCTGTCTTAATTCGAGAGTAAGAATCGATGCCCGTTCGTCGTCATTCGGGGAGAGGATCGGATCTAAGCCCATCACTCCGGTCTCGAGGCCTCTCAAAGCCTTCTGGAAGGATTCTTTGAAAGTACGCCCGATCGCCATAACTTCGCCGACGGATTTCATCTGGGTCGTTAGTCGATTCTCGGCTTGACTGAATTTCTCAAAAGTAAAACGCGGCACCTTGGTCACTACGTAATCGATCGAAGGCTCAAACGAAGCGGGCGTTGCTCCGGTGATATCGTTAATCAGCTCGTCCAGGGTATACCCGACCGCTAACTTAGCCGCGACCTTGGCGATCGGAAATCCCGTTGCTTTCGAAGCAAGCGCCGACGATCGCGATACTCGCGGGTTCATTTCAATAACGACCATCCGACCTGAATCTGGGTCGAGCGCGAATTGAACGTTTGACCCCCCCGTATCAACACCGATTTCCCGTAACACCGCGATTGATGCGCTGCGCATCAACTGATATTCCTTATCGGTCAGTGTTTGTGCAGGTGCCACCGTGATCGAATCTCCGGTATGGATTCCCATCGGATCAACATTTTCAATTGAACAAACGATGATGCAGTTGTCGGCACGATCACGTACAACCTCCATCTCAAATTCTTTCCATCCCAACAGTGATTCATCGATCAGTAACTCGCGGGTCGGTGAAAGGTCTAAGCCGCCTGAACATATCTCGATAAATTCCTCGCGGTTGTATGCAACACCGCCGCCACTCCCACCCAAAGTAAAGGAAGGTCTAATGATGCAGGGGAATCCAAGCCGGCTCTGGACCTGAAGCGCTTCTTCCAAGCTATGTGCGATCGCGGAGCGCGGAGTTTCTAATCCAATCCGCCGCATGGCGCGATCAAAACGCTCTCTATCTTCCGCTTTGTCAATCGCATCGTGACTGGCACCAATGAGTTCAACATTGTGGGCGTCAAGGACTCCTTCGCGAACGAGATCAAGTGCACAATTGAGTCCGGTCTGGCCGCCCATGGTAGGTAGCAACGCCTCCGGTTTTTCCTTAGCAATGATCTCGGCGACAGTCGTCCACTCCACCGGCTCTACGTATGTCGCATCTGCCATCGTAGGATCCGTCATTATCGTCGCTGGATTCGAATTGACTAACACGACCCGATACCCCTCGCTGCGAAGCGCTTTGCACGCCTGCGCACCGGAATAATCAAATTCGCAGGCCTGCCCGATAACGATTGGGCCAGCGCCGATGATAAGCACAGACTCTATATCTTCGCGCTTAGGCATGAGCGCTCGCACTCTTGTGGTCAGACATCATTTGGACAAATCGATCGAAAAGATAAGCGCAGTCCTGCGGTCCCGGGCTAGCTTCCGGGTGACCTTGAAAACCGAATGCCGGTTTGTCCGTTCTGGCTAATCCTTGCAGAGAGCCGTCGAAGAGCGACACGTGCGTAACTTTTAGATTTTGCGGCAAAGAGTCTCCGTCCACGGCAAAACCGTGGTTCTGGCTGGTGATGATGACGCGACCCGTCGATAAATCCTGAACTGGATGATTTGCACCGTGATGACCATGCGTCATCTTGACTGTCCTCGCGTCGCTCGCCAAAGCCAGCAACTGACAGCCGAGGCATATCCCAAACAACGGAATTCCCGTCTCTAAGAATTTCCTTATCGCAGTAATCGCGTATTCGCAAGGGTCGGGGTCGCCCGGACCGTTAGATAGAAAAACTCCGTCAGGATTCATTGCCATCACAGCTTCGGCAGACGTCGTAGCTGGTACTAGGGTCACGTCGCATCCTCGATCGGACAAAAGGCGTGAAATCGCGTGTTTTACACCAAAATCATAGGCAACGACCTTATGGACAAACGGCTCCGATTCGGCATAACCCTCGCCTAAACGCCAACTGCCACCCCGCCAACTCACGACGTCCTGGCGACTCACCACCTTCGCTAAATCCATCCCAGCTAATCCCGGAAATGCATTCGCCTGAGCAAGAGCTTCATCCTCAGAAACTTCTTCGCCAGCCATTAAACACCCGGCTAAAGAACCTTTCCGCCGAAGAATTCGAGTTAGTCTCCGCGTATCAATTCCGTCGATAGCGACGACTTCTTTATCTCGCAGAAAATCCGTAAGCGATTGACTGGCCCTCCAACTACTTACTTCGACCGGGAGATCGCGTATCACCAGGCCATCCGCCCATACCCTGTCGGACTCCATGTCCTCTTCATTCGTTCCGGTATTTCCGATATGGGGATAGGTGAGGGTAATAATTTGGCGGGCATAAGACGGGTCGGTAAGAATTTCTTGGTAACCGGTCATCGCCGTATTGAAGACGACTTCTCCTGTTGCTGTGCCAGGAATACCAATCGAGCGCCCGCGAAAAACGCTACCGTCTTCAAGTACCAGAATGGCGGGCTTCACTTCCTTCCTATAAAAAGGCGGGAAAGACTTTCGCCCTCCCGCCATAGCTTCGTATCGCCCGACCCGAAATCGAGCGCCGGAATTCTAGCGGCAAACGGGAATAATTGCGCGAATCGTAGTGTTACCACCGCAAAAAAAAGGTTCAGAGTCCCAGCACGTTCTCCATGCCAAAAAGACCCCTTTCTTTCATCGCGATCTTGTTAGCAACAAATCGAACGGCCCGAATAGCACCTGCCGCGAAGTTCGACCGACTTTGTGCTCGGTGCGTAATCTCGATGCGCTCACCCGTTCCTGCAAAGGTCACCGTGTGTTCTCCGACAACATCCCCGCCACGGGCAGAATGAAATCCAATAGTTGGTTGCGCTCGCGCACCGGTGTCGCCAACCCGTCCGTATATCGCGTCCTTTTCTATATCGCGCCCGAGCGTCGTCGCAACAATTTCGCCCATCCGAACGGCGGTTCCCGATGGCGCATCAATCTTATGGCGATGGTGCATCTCGTATATTTCAATATCGGCGGAATCACCCAGGATCTCGGCGGCGGTTTCGATCAAACGAAACACTACGTTGACTCCAACACTCATATTTGGAGCCATCACAATCGGTATCGACCCAGCGGCAACCTCGATGTTGTGTAGTCCGGCAGCATCGAACCCCGTCGTCCCAATAACCATCCCGGAATTAGCCGCGACAGCCGCGTCAAGAAGCCCCAGCGTTGCTGCAGGAATACTAAAATCGACAAGCACATCAAAAGTCGATCCATCGGTATTCGCTACAACTGGAACATCGATTTCACCAACCCCGGCAACCAACCCTGCGTCTTGCCCTAAAAATTCGGAATCCGAACGTTCAAGTGCTACCACAAGCGATAGATCTTTTTCGTCGTCAATGGCCTGCGTCAACATCCGGCCCATGCGCCCCGCGGCACCGTTAATTGCAACATCAATAGACATGCTCAGGTACCTGTCAACCGCTCGACAAAATCGCGCACCGCCCGAAACCAGGATGTCTCCTTCGGCGAATGCTCGCCCCCATCGTTAGCGAGGCTTTGGTGAAGCTCTTTCAATAGCGTTACCTGTTGTTCGGATAAGCGTACGGGGGTTTCAACGACCACCTGACACAATAAATCTCCAGTCGCACCACCACGAACGGGATGCACGCCCTTCCCACGCAATCGAAAAAGTTTACCGGTCTGGGTTTCCGCGGGAACCCGAAGCTTCACTTTGCCGTCCAGCGTTGGAACCTCTAACTCGCCGCCTATAGCCGCTTGGGTAAACGAGATAGGGACTTGGCAATGCAAATGACTACCCTCACGTTCGAAGATGGCGTGATCCCTAACATTCATCTGGACGTATAAATCACCAGCAGGTCCACCGTTTGGACCTGCCTCGCCTTCGCCGGAGAGTCGAATTCGATCATCATTGTCGACACCTGGAGGCACTTCAACGCGGAGAGTCTTCTGCTCTTCCACGCGACCGCCGCCACTACACCCCCGGCAAGGATCGGCAATCACTTTGCCAACTCCACCGCACCTTGGGCACGTCTGCTGGACGGCGAAAAAACCACGGGCAATTCTCACTTGACCCGCCCCCGAACATTCGGGGCAAGTACTCGGCGCCGAACCCGGAGCCGCACCCGAGCCTCCACAGTCACCGCACGCGGACATCACCGATACTCGGATTTCCACAGAATCACCGGCCACCGCTTGTTCTAGATCGAGGTCTAGGAGATAGCGTAAGTCTGCACCCCTTTGCGCGGCCGTTCTCCCCCGCCTACCTTGAGCCCCACCGAAGATGTCGCCGAAGACATCGCCAAAAATATCGCCAAAATTCCCGTCAAATCCACCACCCATACCACCGTTGCGTCCTTCGACACCGGCATGACCAAACTGATCATAGGCTTGACGTTTTTCGGAGTCAGAAAGGACCCCGTAAGCTTCCGACGCCTCCTTGAAACGAACATCGGCATCCGTCGCATCTGGATTTCGATCGGGATGATATTTCATTGCTAGACGGCGATACGCTTTCTTGATATCGCTATCGCCCGCGCCTCGGTCTACCCCAAGCACTTCGTAGTAATCGCGTTTAGCCATGATTCCCCTGACCGCGCCCAGCCGAGACCAGCGGCCCCCGAAGGCTGAAGACTACCCTTTCAATTACTTTTCGTCGTCCTTAACTTCTTCGTACTCGGCATCGACAACATCGTCTGCTTCCGGAAAACCTGCACCATCGTCAGCGCCTTCCGTTGCCCCGGCTGCTGATTCATTCGCATACATCTTTTGTGCTAGACCACTCGTAGCTTCGGACAACACCTGTATCGCGCCTTCGATCCGCTCTTTGTCATCGGTCTTACTGGCTTCGTCCAATGATGTTGCTGCAGATTCAATGGTCTCTTTCTCTTCGTCCGTTGCCTGATCCGCAGCATCGGTAAGCATCTTGCGAGCCGCGTGTGAAAGCCCGTTGGCCTGATTTCGTAAATTGACCAATTCCTCGAATTTCGCATCCTCTTCCGTATGTGCTTCCGCGTCCCTCACCATGTCATCGATCTCTTCATCGGTGAGGCCCCCCGACGCCTTGATGACAATCGATTGCTCTTTACTCGTTGCCGTATCTTTGGCCGAAACATTCAGTATGCCGTTGGCATCTATATCGAAGCTGACTTCAATCTGCGGTATGCCGCGAGGAGCCGGCGGAATGTCCGAAAGGTCGAACCTACCCAGGGACTTATTCTGAGCAACTTGTTTCCTTTCGCCTTGTAAAACATGGATCGTTACCGCAGTTTGATGGTCATCTGCGGTCGAGAAGACCTGCTGCTTCTTCGCGGGAATGGTGGTGTTCTTG
>CAJWCW010000070.1 GCA_913030615.1 uncultured Gammaproteobacteria bacterium
GCGTCTTTGGCGGCCCGAATGTTGTCGACTTTGATCCCGCCGTCGATTTCAAGCCGCACGTCACGACCGGAGTCGTCCAGAAGGGAGCGTATGGTGCAGACTTTGTCGAGACTAGCCGGGATGAAAGCTTGGCCTCCGAACCCGGGGTTCACAGACATGACCAGAACAAGATCAATCTCATCCAATAAGGCGTCCAAAACGTTGACGGAGGTTCCGGGATTTAATACAAGCCCGGCTTTAGCTCCAGCGGCACGAATAAGACCTAGGGAGGCGTGGGGATGTTCGGTTGTTTCGGGATGGATAGATATGTAAGTTGCGCCGGCTTCGGCAAAGTCGCCGATCAGTCGATCGACCGGTTTCACCATGAGATGGACGTCGATTGGACTATCTATTCCATGATCGCGAAGCGCTCTGAGGACAATCGGTCCGATTGTTAGATTGGGTACGTAATGATTGTCCATCACATCGAAATGAATAACGTCTGCGCCGGCGTCAAGAACAGCATCCACCTCTTCCCCTAGGCGGGCAAAGTTTGCTGAAAGTATTGAAGGCGCGATGAGGTCGTCCATGGAGCCAATTCTACAGCACCGACCCATGGTCAGGTTGGTTCGAGTTTACCCCCAGTCTCAAAGATACCGACGTCGGACTGCCTTCAGTTGATCCGGGGAGCCAATGTCGAACCAAGCACCGGAATAAATTTCTCCGGTTATTTCGTCGTTGCTCAGGCGTTTGAAATAGACGTCTTTGGTGATCGAGAAGATGCCGTCAGGCGCGTGTCGCAGTATCTTTTCGGTGAGGACGCCAATGCCACAAAAAACCAGATCGTTCTTGTCGCCGCGTCTCACTAAGTTGCCTTCAAGATAAAAGTCGCCCGACTCGCGGTGGCTAGGCTTCGGTGTCAGAACGAGATGCGTAGTGTCCGGCGTTCGTTGTATCAGTTGTTTAAAGGGGTAATTGGTCCAGATGTCTCCGTTGAGGACTAAGAAAGGCCCCGGCAATAAGTGGGGGAGCGCGTTCACAATCGCGCCGCCGGTGTCCAAGAGCTCTTCTTCGTGACAGTACGTAATGTGGACGCCGAGATCGGTCCCGCGACCTAATTTGTTTTCGATCTGCTCTCCAAGATGATGGAGATTGATGACGATTTCGCTGATTCCCGCATGTCGCAACCAGCGTATTTGGTGCACGATCAGTGGCTCGCTTGCGATTGGAATCATGGGTTTGGGCATCGTTTCGGTCAGGGGTCGCAATCGTTGGCCCTTTCCCGCGGCCAAGATCATAGCTTTCATCGAAGTCGTGCAACGGCTTCCCGGATAGGGCCGAGTGTTTTGGTTTCTAACCATTCCGCACACTCCGAAAGCTCCGGGTGTTTCGTCATTAGTTCGCATACTCGACGCATGACGGGGACGATGTTTTCGAGGTGACTCGCTCGATCGTGCTTTAGCTTGAGGCGAGCGAAGATACCAACTGCTTTTAGTTGCCGTTGTACTGCGGTGATTTCAAGCTCCCGGGTAAAGTCCTCCTCACAATTAGTCAGGGGATGTCCCGCATTGCGTGCTAACTGAAGGTACCGCGCTATCGACGTCGCAATGGTCGCGTCAGGAAACTGGTAGTAACAGTCGTAGAGAATGGAGGCGAGGTCGTAGGAAATTGGACCTACGAGCGCGTCTTGAAAGTCGACAGCACCGATCGTACCGTCTGACTTAAGCAATAGATTGCGGCAATGAAAGTCGCGATGAATCGTGACTTTAGGTTGGATATCGCACGTACGCACGAGGAAATCGATAATCTCATCAAAGGGGAGGGTGGACACACCGATAAGGTCTTGGAGCACCCACTTCCGAAAAATTCCTAGCTCAGCAGTAAACCGTTCTGTGGTGTAAGCCGGGATAATTGGATCCGATATACCTTGAATGCGGACTAACATAGCAAGAGCGAGACCGAGGACTTTGTCGTCTTGACCAAGCCCATACGTCCGTTCGAGGAGGTTGTCGCCAAAGTCTTCAACCAAAAGGAATCCTCGCTCCAGATCGATTGCTAGGACTTCCGGAACAGATACCTCCGCATGGAGAAAACACTTTGACAGCTCAACAAAATGTGCGTTGTCTTCGGTGTCGGGCGGGGCATCCATAACCACCACGGAGCGCTCATCAAGGGTCGTGCGGTAAAACGTGCGGGCACTTGCTTCAACCGGTAACGGCACCAACCTATCCCGGTTACCGGTTACGTCACTGACCCATTGAGCGAGGGCTTTAACGCGGACGTTCTTCACTGCAGGCGGATATCACGGAAGTTCACACGTCCTGTTCGGGCGAGCCCAAATTGACTATAGTCGCCGCGCGTTGGAATGCAAAGCGAAGTACACCGGTTAAACAGGTAAATTCGCAATACCACTTGAATGTGCTCGAGACTGAACCGAAGCTTCGCTGCAGCTAGAGGCCACATCAATTTGCTTCGGAAGACACGCTCCCTCGCTACCTTTTGGTTTATGGGCCTTTCCATCGGGATCATGGCGGATGGTCTGGCCTCTAAATTTTGGGTCCATCGCGATGATCTTCTTCAGGAAGGTGCGGCTATACCTGCGTATTGTGACGGAGCGTATCGCGACCCCAAACTATTCCTGGAGGACAACGGCCGATCGATAGGTGGCCACATTCGAGCTCGTGCCGACAGCGTTGTATACCGAGAACAAGGCGACAGCCTGCTTACCGGTAACGTGCGTCTGGTAGAAGGTGAGCGCCGTATTCACACCGAATTGGCAATTTTGGGTCGCGACGCCAATCGCGTTTCGATTCCCAATGGCGCGACTTTCTTTGAGCCGGGATTCGTAATCGAGGCCGCCCGAGGGGAAATGACCTTGAGTGACGGCCGGGCGGTCATGGAAGCGACAGAATTTGTACTCTTCGAACCTGAGATTCGAGGCCACGCCGATCGCATCGAGCGAATTGGCAGTAAGCTTGTGCTTGAGGGAACATCGTTGACGCGATGTCAACCGGGTCGCGCAGCCTGGGCATTTCGGGCCAAAACCCTTGAGATGGACGAAAACGCCGTATTTGCGGTAGCCCACAAAGCGAAAATTGACGTGTTTGGTGTTCCCGTCGTCGCTGTGCCGCGCTTTCGATTTCCCTCGCGAGATGCTCGTGTTTCGGGTTTTTTATTCCCTACTGTTGGGTATGGGTCGGACGATGGTGTTGATATCGGTTTACCCTATTATCTAAATCTCGCGCCCAATTACGACGCGACGTTGACGCCGCGACTAATGACTGAAAGGGGCGTCGAGGCCGCTATGGAATTCCGTCACAAGAGTCGTTGGACGGAGTCGGGTATCAACGCATCGATCTTACCCAGCGATGATCAATACAACGGCACCTGGACGCGTGAAGATTTTCAAAGAAATGGCGTCGAAGGGACGTTTGATCCCAGCGATCGTTGGATGCTTGGCATCAGGCACGATGGACGCGTTGGACGGTTTCGAACCCACGTTGACTACTCTGCGGTCAGCGATTTGGATTACTACAGCGATCTTGGTACCGATATAGAGATCACGAGTCGTTACGCGCTCGAACGCCGCGCCGAACTCGGTTATCTGGGAAATGACCTAACCGCACGATTACGATTACAGCGCTTCCAGCTGCTCGAGACCCGGGCACGCCCCTATGAACGAATGCCCGAACTTGAGGCCGCCTACTCTAAACATGTAGGACGAGTATCTCTTTCGCTTGATGCCGCATGGGCCCGGTTCGATTTGGATCGTGCGTCAGACGGGTTGATGGATGGAATGAGCGGTGACCGAATTCATATCGAACCAGAAATTCGGTTCCCGGTGTCTCGTTCGTGGGGGTTCTTAAACCTTACCGGGCGTATGCGACATACGCAGTATGATTTGCGTGGCTTGCAAGTCGACGGTAAAAGTCGGAAAAGCCGCACGCTCGGGATGGCCTCGGCCGACGTCGGACTAATGTTCGACCGCCAAACGCGATTTCGGGGAATAGACTTGGCGCAGACGATCGAGCCACGGCTCTTTTATTTATATCAAGAATATGAGAATCAGGACGATCTCCCGCGGTTTGACAGCGGACCGGTCGCATTTCGTTATACACAGCTTTTTCGTACCAACCGCTATGCCGGTCTTGATCGAATAGTGGACGCGAATCAGCTCGCGGTGGGAATTACTTCCCGTGTGATAGGCAACCGCGATGGTCGCGAGTACGCACGTTTAAATGTTGGTTCCATCGTCCACTTTTCGGATAGACGAACAACGTTGTTCGGGGAACCAACGCCGTATGAGTTGGCGACAACGTCAGAGATTGTTGGATCGTCTCGCGTGCAGATTGGTCGGAGGGCAAGCACGAGGGCGCACGTTGTCTGGGACGCCAACGAGAACGAGGTGGGAGAGGCGGGGTTTTCTCTCGATTATCGCCGTAATAGCCGAGAGGTCTATCACCTAAGCTATCGGCGGTTTGTGCCCCAGGATATAGAACAGACGGATCTAGGCGTATATTGGAGATTGAGTCGCCATTGGTACGTGTTTGGACGTTGGAATCGGGACTGGCGATACGGGCGCAGCGTCGATTCGTTCGCTGGACTGGAGTACACCAATTGCTGCGTACAAATACGTGCGATGTGGCGCAACTACGTTGTTGTACGCGACAATCGAGCGCTGGGTGACGCTCAGCGTGAACAAGGTGTGCTCTTACAGATGGTGTTTAAAGGACTGGCTGGATTCGGGGGTCGTTTGGAGTCGCTGCTTTCGAATGGCATTCGCGGCTACGGAAAGGAGAACGGTGAAGAACATGGGGTGCTCTTTTAGATCGGCGGTTGCAAGACTGGTTTCTAGTCTGTTGATCTTTACGGTCGTGAACGTTCAGGCGGTCATCGAGGAAGTAGACGCCATCGCGGCGATCGTCGATGACGACGTGGTACTGGTATCCGAATTGCTCAACCGATACGAACTTTTCGTCCAGCGTGCGGAACAGTCGGGGGCTTCAGAAGTCCCTCCGCGGGAAACGGTGTTAAGTCAGTTGATGGAGCGGCTGATCACCGAGAGTTTGCAAATTCAAGAGGCGGAACGTCGCGGAATCATTATCGACGACGAAACGCTGACGGATGCCGTGACTTCATTTGCGGGGCAGAACGGGATGGACCTGGACGGCTTTCAGAAGTCGTTAGCAGATGAAGGAGTTTCTTATCGCAGCTTCCGCGAGGATATTCGCAGGGAAATGCTCCTCAGTCGTGTTCAGCGCGATATGGTGAATCGACAGATTTATATCACAGAGCAGGACGTTGCAGATCTACGAGGATCTCCATTTTTTAAAGAATGGGTTTCGGATCAATACCGCGTCGGCCACATTCTATTGCGAATCGAAGATCCGCTATCCGATATAGCGGTCAGAGCTGCGGAAGATATGGCCGTTGATATATTGGAAAAACTCAGAACGGGGGAAGAATTTAGCAGACTGGCGATCGCTCATTCCGCGGGTTCAACAGCACTGGAAGGAGGGGATCTTGGGTGGCGACGAGCGGCAGAACTGCCTTCGTTATTTAGTGAAACGGTGATTGAGCTTGAAATCGGCGAGACGCCGGACGCAATCACCAACTCGCTCGGAATCCATATCATCCAGTTGCTCGATAAGCGCGGTGCATCCATGCAAAAGGAGCTACGCACTCAGGTTCGCCATATTCTTGTTCAACCATCGGAGATCAAGTCTGAGACGTTAGCGCGAAGTGAAATCGATCGCGTCCGAGAACGGGTACATGGGGGTGAGGATTTTGCCGACTTAGCGCGCGAGGTATCGGATGATGCTGGTACCGCGCTCGCTGGCGGGGACCTTGGGTGGAGAGATAGCGCGGACTTTGTCGACGAATTTCGAGCCGTCATGGATGCGATCCCCGAAAATGAAATTTCGGACGTATTTCGGAGCCAGTTCGGTTGGCACATCCTCGAAGTGCTTGGGCGTCGAGAGGAAGATATGAGTGAAGAATCGCTAGACGATATGGCACTTCAAATTCTGCACAACCGTCGTTACGACGAAAAGCTGGAAGAATGGTTGAAACAGATTCGAGACGAGGCGTATGTCCAAATACGCTTGAACGATAATTGAAGACGAACTAATCACGTAGCCCTATGCCGGTACGGAAGAGATTTGGACAGCATTTTCTCGTCGACGAACGCGCCATAGACCGCATTCATACAGTGCTCGCTATCCAGCCACGCGACCGAGTTCTAGAAGTTGGCCCCGGTCTCGGGGCGTTAACGACCGGTCTTCTTGAGTCCGCGGATAAAGTTGTAGCAATTGAAATCGACCGTGAGTTGGTTGGGGTCCTTAGAGATCGTTACGAAGAGCTTGAGGTCATCGAGGGCGACGTATTGGATATAGAAATCGATCAGTTCTCTGGTATGCGAGTCGTAGGTAATCTGCCCTACAACATAACCTCGCCGTTGCTAACTCGATTATTTGCGCACGTGTGTTTGATTCGAGATATGAATTTCATGATGCAACAGGAGGTGGCCCTGCGGTTGACCTCTGATCCTGGAAGCAAAGCGTGGGGTCGGCTTTCTGTCACCGCTCAGTACCATTGCGATATTACGTATTTGTTCGATGTGACTTCCGAAGCGTTTCGACCGCAGCCCGCAGTTCAATCAGCGTTCGTGCGGCTTGAACCGCGGCAAAGGGCGATAAATCCAGTCGATATGGAAGGGTTTCACTCGGTCGTAAGGCAGGCTTTCGGTCAACGCCGTAAGCGTGTTGGTAACGCCCTAAAGGATCTCAAAGTCCCCTGGCAAAGTGTCGGCATCGATCCGTCGATACGTGCAGAACAAATTGATGTTGATGGCTTCGTCAGAATCGCGAATAGTTGCGTCGGCAACGCGGCCACAATCACGGGAGAAGGTCTTGAGTGACATCGCTGTAGCGGTCGAGACACGGTTTATTCAGGCAGAGTCTGACCCATCAGCAAATCGCTATCTTTTCGCCTACACGATCACCATAACGAACCATAGCTCTAGTCCGTCGCAATTGCTCAACCGCTATTGGTTGATTACGAACGGCGACGGAAAAAAAGAAGAAGTCCACGGGCCCGGTGTCGTTGGCGAACAACCTAGGCTGAACCCGGGCGAGGCGTTTCGCTATACCAGTGGAGCGGTGCTTGAAACCGCTGTGGGGACAATGGAAGGCCACTACGAATTCCAGGGTGACGACGGCGATTTGTTTCAAGTCGCTATCCCGCCGTTCAGCTTGGCGGTTCCAAACGTAGTTCATTAGGGTTTTGGCAACCTACGCTATTGGGGATGTGCAGGGGTGTTACGAAACCCTCCGGTACTTGTTGGAGAAGATTAACTTTGACCGCGATCTCGATCGATTGTGGTTCGTTGGGGATCTCGTGAACCGGGGGCCGCAGACGCTTGAAACGCTTCGATTTGTACAGGGTCTTGGTGAATGCGCAATCACGGTGCTTGGGAACCACGAGCTGCATCTCTTAGCAATTTTCTACGGTGGTCACGAGACCAGAAACGGCGACACTTTGGATGATGTTTTACGGGCATCCGATTGTGAACAACTCGCAGGTTGGTTGCGAACCTTGCCGTTAATGCATGAGGACGAAAAACAAGTGATCGTGCACGCGGGGATTCCGCATATTTGGGATTTGGGGTTCGCCGGGTTAGCGGCTCGAGAAGTTGAAACGGTGATACGTGGCTCGGCCTACATAAAATATTTCGAGAACATGTATGGCAATTTCCCGGAGGTCTGGAAAGACTCCCTGTTCGGAATGGATCGGCACCGCGCGATCACTAATTATTTCACTCGGATGCGACTTATTTCTGGGGATGGGACGCTCGAATTTTCGCATAAGGGCGCGTTGTTTAATGTCCCAGAAGGTTACCAGCCTTGGTTTAGATTCCAGCGACTTGTTAATAAACCCATCATTTTTGGACATTGGGCAGCACTTGAAGGGGAGACGGGCGTGGATCACGTTTCGGCGATCGATACGGGTTGTGTTTGGGGTCGCAATCTAACGGCTCTACGTCTTGACGACGGGCGACGTTTTCAGTGGCCGGAGGCAAACTGATCTCGACGATTTATGTTGATGAACATCGGGTCCGCCGCGCTGGACCCGATGTCGTGAGCCGTGCTATTCGTAACCTGGATTGGCAAGCAATCTGGCAGCTTATCTGATGCAAACATATCTCGTCGGCGGTGCTGTTCGCGACCAGCTTTTGGGGCGTCATGTTAGAGAGCGAGACTGGGTAGTGGTCGGCGCAACCGAGCGTGACATGCGCGGCCAAGGATTTCGACAAGTTGGACGCGACTTCCCTGTGTATTTGCACCCGGAAACGGGAGAGGAATACGCCCTGGCTCGAATAGAGCGAAAGCAAGGCCGGGGCCATAAGGGGTTTGATTGGCAGGTTGGGTCAGAAGTAACGCTCGAAGACGATCTCCGACGTCGGGACCTCACCATCAATGCGATGGCTCGAAATTCAGATAATGGTTTGATAGATCCGTATGGCGGTTGCAACGACTTGGCAAGCAAGATACTGCGACACGTTTCGAACGCATTTAGCGAAGATCCGCTGCGGGTATTCAGGGTTGCCCGTTTTGCCGCGACATTCCCGGACTTTACGGTGGAAAAGGAAACCGTGGAGCTTATGCGAACGATGGTCAAGGAACTTGCAGATCTGCCTGCGGAACGGATATGGATGGAGTGGACGAAAGCCGCGGACCAAACCGCGCCGTGGCGTTTTTTTGCCACGCTTCATGAGGTGGGTGCGCGTCAACCATGGTTCGACGATATCGATCTAGAAGCACTAACGGAGTTGTTTAGACGCCAAGATTTGCGGGGATCGTTCTCGCTGGCGACGATCGGTTGGAATCATACTGAGACAGTCACGTCGCGCTTCGTTGATCGACTGAAGGTACCTCGTCGGGTTAGGCGCGCAGCGACCGCGCTGGCCCGCTGGGGCCGACAACTCATTGAACCTTCTAAACTTGGATCGGAGGGATTTCTGGAGCATTTACAGGGCATTGGAGCATTCCGTAATGGAGACGGTGCTGACGATATATTCAGTCTCATCGAGTCGTGCGAAAAAATCGATCTGTCGGAATTACGCTATTTCGCAAAAGAACTTGCAGGACTAAAGATCACCGGAGTAGAAGGGCGTGCGTATGGAAAAGCATTGCGAACGGCTCGCGTGGAGATGATTGAAAAGACCTCCCATAAACGATTTATGAGTCTTGTTTCGCGATCTGCTGCAACGTAGTCGAATCTGTTGGTTTTAAAACCCTATCAAGACCCTTGCTGATTGTCGGGAACCGTGACTTCGGGTAATTCTTCCATCGACCACCTCGCATGTACCTGAATGACGAGCGGTTCCGAAAACCCTGCTCGTAACCGCTCATGCCCAGCGAAAGCGATCATCGCACCGTTGTCGGTACACAGGCTCGCAGGGGCGTAGAAGACGTGTTCGACGGATTGGCCAAGACGTTCGCGTAGTCGCTGATTTGCAGCCACGCCTCCGGCGATGACCAGGTCGGATAAACACGCGTGTTCCAAAGCGCGTACGCATTTAATTGTCAAAGTCTCTACTACCGCCTCCTCAAAAGCCTTCGCAATGTCGGCTCGATCACTTTCGCTGAGACTATCGATGTTACGTATGGTCGTCATTGCCGCAGTTTTCAGACCGCTGAAACTGAAATTCAGACCCGGTCGATTCGTCATGGGTTTGGGGAAAGTGAAACGACCAGGTCGACCAGATTCGGCGAGAGCAGCCAACGCCGGTCCGCCGGGATAGCCGAGACCGAGCAGCTTCGCCGTCTTATCGAATGCCTCGCCGGCGGCGTCATCAACGGATTCGCCCATCAAGGTATAACGTCCAATGGCGTCAACTCGGACTAGTTGGGTGTGACCGCCGGAAACCAATAGAGCGACAAATGGCAACGAGGGTTTTGCATCGGAAAGTAGAGGGGCGAGTAGGTGGCCTTCCATGTGGTGCACAGCGATAGCAGGCAGACCCCGAGCCCAGGCAAAGCTTCGACCGATCGTGGCGCCGACCATGAGGGCGCCTACTAAACCAGGTCCGGACGTATAAGCGACTGCGTCGAGATCGCCCGTCTCAAGGTTGCCCAAAGAGAGAACTTCGCGAATGAGAGGAAGAGTCTTACGAATATGATCTCGTGAGGCGAGCTCCGGAACGACTCCTCCAAAGCGTGCATGCATTTCTGCCTGGCTATAAATCGCATCGGCGATCAATCCCTCGTCCGAATCGAAAACGGCAATACCGGTTTCATCGCACGATGTTTCGATTCCAAGAACGCGCATGTCGCTCCTCCTTCGGATTTACATTTTGCCACCTTTATGGGTACACTCGCGGCCCATTTTTCGAGCTGACGCATGCCGACCGTAAAAGTCCGAGAAAACGAGCCCTTCGATATCGCCCTGAGACGATTCAAGCGCTCGTGCGAGAAAGCCGGCATCCTTTCCGAGGTGCGCCGTCGCGAATTTTACGAGAAGCCGACTGCTGTTCGAAAGCGCAAGGCTGCCGCAGCGGTCAAACGCCACCTGAAGAAATTGCAGCGCGAATCAAAGCGGTTCGAAAAGTCGTACTAAGCTGGATTCTCTCCCAGCCCAGCCATGGGTAGCCAACTGAAGCAGCGTATCGAAGACGCGACCAAGAGCGCGATGCGTGCACGTGAACGCCAGCAACTCGGCGCTTTACGTCTAATCAATGCTGCTTTAAAGCAGTTTGAGGTGGATGAGAGGAAGACGCTGAGCGATACCGAGGTACTCTCCATTCTCAATAGGATGCTGAAACAGCGACGCGATTCGTTGCAACAATTCGAGGCAGCGGGGCGTGAAGATTTGGCGGGACAGGAACGCTTTGAAATCGATCTTATTGAATCATTTATGCCAGCCCAAATGTCGGAAGCCGATATAGTTATCGCGGTAAATAAAGCCGTTGAGGTGACGGGTGCGGAAACAATGAGCGACATGGGTAAAGTTATGGCGCATCTTAAAGACGCGCTAACGGGTAAAGCAGATATGGGGGCGGTAAGCCAACAGGTAAAAGCGCAACTGAATCGAGCGTAATCACGGCGACTTAGGTAAGCTGAGTTGATGCCTGGACGGATCCCTCAATCGTTTATTAACGATCTGATCGAGCGGGTCGACATTGTCGAGGTGATTGATTCGCGGGTTTCGCTAAAACGTGCCGGCAAGAATCTACAAGCCCTTTGCCCTTTTCACGAAGAAAAGACGCCGTCGTTCAGCGTTAATTCGGAAAAGCAGTTCTATTACTGTTTTGGTTGTGGTGCCACCGGGACTTCGCTGGGCTTTCTAATGGAGTATGACCGCCTTGAATTCGTTGAAGCCATTGAAACGCTGGCGCGGATTGCAGGTGTCGAGGTGCCCCGCGAGGCGGGGGGACAGAAACCCGTCGACACGGATTTGTACGAGATTCTGTCGGCGGCGGATCGCTACTATCGATCCGTTATTCGTGATCATGCTTTGAGTGGAAATGCTATCGAATACCTACGGGATCGAGGAGTAACCGGTGTCGCGGCACGTGATTTCGGCATTGGTTTTGCGCCCGCAGGTTGGGATGGCTTGAAATCGGCGCTCGCTCAGTTTCCTGAGGACAAGCTTGTTGATGCGGGATTACTCGTCCGCAATGATACGGGACGCGTTTACGATCGCTTCAGAGAGCGAATTACCTTTCCGATCAGAGACACCCGCGGGCGGGTGGTTGGATTTGGGGGTCGGGTCCTCGGTGACGAGAAGCCCAAGTATCTTAATTCGCCGGAGACTGAAGTATTTCAAAAGAGCCGGGAACTGTACGGACTGTTTGAGGCACGCCACGCGCTGCGAGAACTGCCAAAATTGCTTGTGGTCGAAGGCTACATGGACGTCGTAGCGTTGGCCCAGCATGGGGTCCCCAACACCGTTGCCACATTGGGAACGGCCACTAGCCAAGCCCATTTTGAGAAGTTATTTCGATACACGCGGGAAGTTGTCTGCTGCTTTGACGGCGATTCAGCAGGTCGCGCCGCTGCTTGGAAAGCACTTTCTTCGGCCTTCCCTGTGCTGGACGAGGGCCGCCAACTTCGTTTCATGTTCGTTGGTGAGGGAGACGATCCCGATACACTCATTCGGTCAGAAGGCGAGACTAAATTTAAACAACTTGTTGAAGCGTCGGTCTCGGCCGGGGATTATTTCTTCAAGGAGATCGGCACCGGACTCGACCTTTCGAGTATGGACGCAAGGGCCCGACTAGCCGATCTCGCGCTACCGTTAATTGGAAAACTCCCGAACGGTCTATACCGGCGCATGATGGTCGAACGATTGAGCCAAGAAGCGCAAATATCAATCGCTGCGATCGAAACGAAGGTGGGAGTTTCATTTCGGACACGTCCTAACCAATCGAAAACGGCTCCACCCGAATCAAAAATTGCGCGGAAATTGATGGGCTATCTCCTGCACGAACCGGCAATCGCGGAAGATCTTTCACCAGAAATTCGAGAGGAGCTATTTGAGGCCTCGAGCGACACGCTGTTTTCCCAGCTATTAAAACGGGTGTTGGAGCAGCATTTGACGGATACGAGCACAATCCTTGCCAGCTTTGTTGGAGAACCGGCCCACGAAGTAATGGTTGGGTTAATGACCACGGCCCCTTCGCTGGCAGGTGCTGCGCTGCAAAACGAATTTATTGATGGGGTGTATCGGTTTCTGGAAGAGCGTAGTAGAGATGCTTATCGAGCTCTGGCTCGGGATTTGCACGAAGACGATTCGTCGGAGCGATTGGCCCTATATTGGAAGGCGCGTCGTGCAACCGATTCAGGGGACGTTTCCGAGACGCCGTAGAATTTTTCTCGTAGGGGCTCAAAAACTAACCTATCAACGGCTATAATGGGGGGTTTAGCGGACTGCGTTTGACAACGTAGTTGCTTCAGCCGACGTTCACCTTGAGGTTATATGGCCACACAGAAAGCGAAAGAGACTAAGAAAGCGAAAGCGACACCGAAAGCGAAAGCGACACCGAAAGCGAAAGCGACACCGAAAGCGAAAGCGACACCG
>CAJWCW010000071.1 GCA_913030615.1 uncultured Gammaproteobacteria bacterium
GAGTGATGGGAATCATCGGGTCGGCGATTCCATGCGCCATGAAAATGGGGGTATCAATGCTCACGAAACTGACTTCGGCCCCGACGTTTTCATGATCGTGAACGTATGTGGATAGTGCCATCAAACCTGCGAATCGATATTCGGCCCGCAAGCCCAAGTGCAGGGCAACGACCCCGCCCTGTGAAAAGCCCGCGAGTACGATTCGATCGGTCGGGATACCGTTGCGATTTTCGGCGTCTACTAGTTCCTGAACCGCGGCGGCGGACATGCGAATCTCATCCGTTCCTGAAAGCGGCGAACCGGGGTCAATGTCGTACCAAGCCCGCATTTCCATACCCCCATTGATGGTCACGGGGCGCTCCGGCGCGTGGGGGAAGACGAAACGGATAGGAACATCCAGGTTTAACTCGGGAACGATGGGTTCGAAGTCGTGACCATCGGCACCAAGGCCGTGAAGCCAGATGACGGTGCCAGAGGGCGTCTCTGCTGGGTTAATTTCGATAGTTTCAAGCGTCATGCGGGGAGTTCAGCAGGAACGCGTCGTTTTTTCAATTCCGTTTGTTCGTGGAATGTGTCGGTCTATGACGGATCTTCCTCTTCTCGTCATAATGTCCTGATGGTTGACGAGTCGGAACAGCATACGGGTCAGAGTCTAAGAAGCTTAAGGCCGGCGCTCGATTTTTTGATACCGTATCGGTGGCAGGTAGTTGCTGCATCTTTCGCGTTAATGCTCACCGCGTCCGTCACATTAGCTGTGGGTCAAGGCTTGCGGTTAATTATTGATCAAGGCTTTCAGGCGGGTTCCCCCAATCTCTTGAAAGTGAATATCGTTGTACTGTCGGGCATCATCGTGGTGTTGGCCGCCGGCACGTACGTGCGTTACTACTTTGTTTCATGGATCGGCGAACGTGTAAGCGCCGATATTCGAAACGCGGTGTACGCTCATTTGATTCACCTACACCCAGGCTTTTTTGAAACCAACTCGGCTTCTGAAATACAGTCACGTATTACGACCGATACAACGCTGTTGCAGGCGGTCATTGGCTCTTCTGTCTCCATTGCTCTGCGCAATGCGCTGATGTTTTTGGGTGGCATTGTACTGTTGGTGATTACGAACGCGCGTTTGTCGATGCTGGTTCTAATCTGTGCCCCCTTGGTAGTGATGCCCATTGTTCTCTTTGGCCGGCGCGTGCGCCGCCTTTCCCGGTCAAGTCAAGATACGCTCGCCGAGGTGGGTGTTTACGCTGGGGAGTCACTGCGACACATCAAATTGGTGCATGCGTTCAATCATCAACGAGCCGACATCGCTCGGTTTTCCGAGCATGTCGATGAGGCATTTGACGTTGCGGTTGCTCGGATTCGGCAACGCGCTTGGTTAATCGTAACGGTTATGGTGCTTGTGCTGGCAGCTATCGCGGTGATGCTTTGGATTGGCGGTCAGGAAGTGTTAACGGGACGCACGTCTGCGGGCGAATTAACGGCGTTTATCTTTTATGCGGTAATCGTTGCGGCATCCGTGGGAGCTATTAGCGAAATCTACGGTGAACTGCAACGTGCCGCGGGTGCGACGGAACGACTGGTCGAATTACTCAGCGCGCATTCAGACCTTGCAGAACCCGAATGCGGCGCCGAATCAGTATCGGATGGGACCCTGCAATTCGATGGTGTTTACTTTGCTTACCCGACGCGCTCGGAAGTGGACGTGTTGTCTGACGTTAGTTTCAAGGTTTCAGATGGTGAAATGGTGGCCCTCGTCGGACCATCGGGAGCCGGCAAATCAACTGTTTTAGAGCTAGCACAGCGTTTTTACGATGTTACCCAAGGGTCCATCTTGTTTGGAGGGGTGTCGATTGATCAGTTTCGTCTCGATGATCTACGGAGAAACATGGCCTATGTACCCCAGGACGCCATCTTATTTGGCGGATCGATCGGAGCAAATCTGCGGTACGGAGATCCCAAGGCAAGTGACCGTGCGGTCCATATGGCATTGGAAGCTGCAAGCGCTGATTTTGTTTTTGGACTTCGAGAAGGACTTGACACCCACGTCGGAGAAAGCGGGCAAGCCCTTTCAGGCGGGGAGCGTCAACGCATCGCGATTGCGCGTGCGCTTATCGCGGACCCACGCCTCCTAATATTGGACGAGGCTACGAGCGCCCTGGACGCTCGAAGTGAGGAGGCTATCCGTCGCACGATTGCACGACAACATGGCGAACGGACCGTCATCATCGTCGCGCATCGACTGTCGACGGTCATCCAGGCTGATCGCATTGTTGTGCTTGATGGTGGAACGATCGTTGGCGAGGGATCTCACGACGAACTCCTCGCAAACAACAAGTTATATCGTCAATTTGCGTCGGTGCAACACTTGTCCAGTAACCAGGAGGTGACTCTACTTAGGTACGGACCGAATAAAAGCGATGGCGCGAACGCGTAGATATTAAGTCAGCGGGACGTCCAATAAGGGAAAGCTGATTCGCGTCGATATCCCGGATACACTCCAACGATTGCAGGTATGGGAGGAGCGATATGGGTCCACTAAATGGTTTCCGCATCATTGAACTTGCTGGCATAGGCCCGGGACCGTTCTGCGGCATGATGTTGTCGGATATGGGGGCAGAAGTCATCCGAGTGGATCGGATCGCGAAAGGTGTTGGGGCACCCAAAGACGTTCTCCAACGCAATCGCCAGTCGGTGGCCGTCGATCTAAAAAAACCTGAAGGAATCGAGGTTGTACTCAAGTTGGTTGAATCGGCCGACGCCCTTTTTGAAGGTTTCAGACCGGGTGTAACGGAACGGCTTGGGTTGGGTCCAGACGAATGCATGGCGCGTAACGAAAAGTTGGTGTACGGGCGTATGACAGGATGGGGTCAAGATGGCCCTCTTGCTCAGGCCGCCGGTCACGACATCAATTACATCGGGTTGTCCGGGGCACTGCATGCGATCGGCGAGCCGGGAGGGAAGCCTGTGCCTCCCTTGAATCTCATCGGGGACTTTGGTGGCGGTGGCATGTTGCTTGCGTACGGATTGGTCTGTGCTTTGCTGGAGGCACAAAAGTCGGGGAAGGGCCAGGTGGTGGACACAGCGATGGTGGATGGGGCTGCGTCACTAATGGCCATGTTCTTTTCCATGGCGGGGCGTGGTTTCGACGATGAACGCGGAACCAACTTGTTGGATGGGGGTTCCCATTTTTACAACACCTACGAAACCAAAGACGGGGAACATGTATGTGTCGGGTCGATCGAGCCGCAGTTCTACCAGTTACTGGTTGAAAAGGCGGGTGTCGATGCAAATCGTTTTGGTCCGCAAATGGATAGGGATCAGTGGTCGGGCTTTAAGGATGAACTTGAAGACGTTTTTAAGACGAAAACGAGAGGCGAGTGGTGCGAAATCATGGAAGGAACCGACGTGTGTTTTGCACCGGTGTTATCGGTATTTGAAGCGCCTACTCACCCTCACAATGTGCATCGTGGCACGTTCGTTGAAGTGGATGGAGTTGTTCAACCCTCCCCGTCGCCTAGGTTTAGTCGTACCACGGCCGAAATCTCGCACGCGGCAAGAGCTCCAGGAGAAGACTCCACGGAGGTACTTTCGAGCATTGGGTTTGCTCAGGATGAGTTGGACGCGTTGCGTGAGCAAGGAGTAATTGGTTAATGCTGGTGGGATGGGAGTTTGTCGAAAACGAACCTCCTTCCGCGTTCGTTCAACAATAGTCGTACCGCCTTCGATGTCTGCGAATTACGAGCAGGATTACCGACGTTCGTTGGAACAACCGGAACTCTTTTGGTCGGAACAAGCGAAGGCAATTGAGTGGTTTGCCTGGCCCGAAAAAATCATGGAAAGGGATGCGAACGGGGTCGTTCGATGGTTTGGGGGCGGCAAGTTGAATACGGCTTGGTTGGCTTTGGATCGTCACGTGGAAGCTGGTCGGGGTGACCAGATCGCGTTGATTTATGACTCGCCGGTGACAAATACGATTGCACGTATCACCTACCGTGAACTTACGGAACGTGTCGCAAAAGTTGCTGGGGGACTGTTGGCTCTGGACGTAGTCCAAGGGGATCGAGTCATTATTTATATGCCCATGGTGCCGGAGGCCGTCATCGCAATGCTGGCATGCGCGCGGATTGGGGCTGTCCACTCGGTCGTGTTTGGCGGCTTCGCTGCTCGCGAGCTAGCGATGCGGATTGATGATGCGAGCCCACGAGTTATTCTATCGGCGTCGTGTGGAATCGAGTTCCAGTCGGTCATCGCGTACAAACCCTTGTTAGACGAAGCGATACGCATTGCGAAACATAAACCAGAAGCTTGCGTTGTCCTACAGCGCGAGATGCTGGAAGCGCCACTGATCGGAAGCCGTGATCACGACTGGGCAGAATGGGAAGCCGCTGCCGAACACGCGTCGTGGGTTGCTTTAGACGCGCTTGATCCTTTGTATATTCTTTACACGTCGGGTACGACCGGCAAGCCCAAAGGCGTATTACGTGATCAAGGAGGACATGCCGTAGCCTTAAATTACAGCATGGCAGCCATCTATGGGACTGACGTAGGGGATGTTTATTGGGCGGCTTCCGATGTCGGCTGGGTGGTCGGGCATTCCTATATCGTGTACGGGCCGCTGATCAAAGGGTGCACAACGCTACTTTTTGAGGGTAAGCCAGTCCGCACGCCGGATGCAGGGGCCTTTTGGCGAGTACTAGCAGAACATCGGGTCAAGACGTTTTTCGTTGCCCCGACCGCATTTCGAGCCATTCGAAAAGAGGATCCCCGTTGCGAGTTGATGCATAACCACGATCTTTCCGCGTTGGAATATCTTTTCGTCGCTGGAGAACGTTTGGATCCGCCGACATATCAGTGGCTGAATGAAGTGCTCGACGTGCCTGTCATTGATCACTGGTGGCAGACCGAGACCGGATGGCCGATTTGTTCGAATATGGCGGGCTACGGGCTAGTTGAAACACGACCCGGCTCGCCGACGTTTCCAGTACCAGGCTATGACCTCAAGATACTCGACGAAGATGGGAAAGTGGTCGCCGCTGGGCAAGACGGAAACGTTGTGGTCAAGGAACCATTACCTCCCGGATCGTTACCGACAGTTTGGGGAGATCACGACCGATTTAACGAGTCGTATTGGACTCGATATCCAGGCTATTACTTGACCGGTGATGGCGGTTACCGGGACGAGGATGGGTATGTCTATATCATGGGACGAGTAGACGACGTCATGAACGTAGCGGGCCATCGGTTATCGACGGGCCAGATGGAAGAAGTCGTCGCGGATCATCCTGCGGTGGCAGAGTGTGCAGTCGTCGGCATTCGCGACCCGGACAAGGGACAAGTACCGCTCGGTCTTGTGCTACTAAAAGATGGGGTCAATATCGAACATTCGACGTTGGAACAGGAATTAATTCAGATGGTACGGGGCGATGTAGGTGCCTTTGCCAATTTCCGGAAGGTGTGTGTGGTACCCCGGCTTCCGAAAACGCGTTCAGGAAAGATTCTACGGCAGGTTCTACGTCAAATGATTGATGGCGATCCGTACAAAGTGCCTTCAACTATTGACGACCCTGCTATTCTTGAAGAAGTAGCTAGCGTACTTTTGGATATGGGCGTGATGGAGGTTAACGAATGATCATAGTCCACGGTGTTATTCCGATCGTGCCCGAACGCCGGAAGCGGGCATTGCAACTAGCACGCGAAATGTCGGATGCGACTCAGTTGGAACGAGGCTGCATTTCCTACGACTTTTACGTGGGGCTCCAGGATCCGAACGCGTTGGTTCTGTTTCAGGAATGGGAAACCATGGAGGCTTTAATGCGGCATTACCAGACCGAACATATGAAGGTCTTTATGGATGCACTTCCGGAAGTCGTGTCCGGAGAAATTAATACAAGACGTTTCGCGGTGCAGACCATGGAGGCGACCGCGAACGAACCCGAGGAAAATTACGTTTCCGAGTCGGAAGCCCCTCGTATCGTTCATTGACTCCCCCGCAACGACGCTGTCGCCTATTACTAGATATAGAGCGCAGCCTCGCACGCTGACTCTTATACTAGGACGTCCTCAGCAGAGGGATCGATTCATGGGCGCAGATCTCGTCGAACATTGCCGCTGGTTTGGGCATCAAGTGTACGAGCAGTTCATTGGCTACGACTGCTTGAAGTCCGCTTCTGCGTTGACATACACAACCCTGTTTTCGATCGTGCCGATCATGGCCGTGGGGTACCGGACATTGGCGTTTCTTCCAGAGTACGATCAAGTTGGTGACATCGTCTCAAACTTTATTTTCCGTAATTTCGTACCAGAATCGAGCGCCATGGTGCAGAGTCAGTTAGCGGATTTTTCGTCTCGTGCTCTGCAGTTGGCGGGCCCCAGTTCGGTCATCTTGTTCGTCACCTCGTTTTTGTTGTTGGTCACCATCGAAAAGTCGTTCAACGATATCTGGCAGATTCACGAACGTAGGAAGGGTTGGTCGCGACTCGTCAATTATTGGGCCGTGCTCACCATTGGACCGCCGTTGTTAGTCGCTAGTATTGTCGGCAGTACGTACCTACTCACTTTTCCATTGGTTACCGAAAATGCTCCCTTAATCAGCCAAGCGATGTTGGCTTGGCTACCGATCATTGCGGCGATCGCGACGTTCACGGTGCTGTTTTATGCAGTTCCGAATACGGTTGTACCTTTCAAACACGCGCTTGTGGGCGGGGTGATGACGGCAATATTGTTCGAAATCGGTAAACTCGGCTTCCGTTTCATGGTGACCCAAGTCGACATTGCCTCGGTATACGGTACTTTTGCGGCGGTACCTCTTTTCCTAATGTGGTTGTACATGGTGTGGCTATTGATTTTGGCGGGTGGCGTGTTTGTTCGGACACTTTCTCTATCCCAAGAGGTCGTCGAGGCTACCCCGGAGCCCTTGGTGATAAAGGCTTTGCGTGTGCTGAAAATACTTCGTGACGCCCATGCGGAGGGTGCACAAGTGACCGAAGCATCGATTAATCGAGCGGTGCCGATGACACGAGAAGAACACGAGCAGATGGTTGCCGTTTTGCGTCAACAACGTCTATTACAAACCACTGGAGAGGACCGTTGGGTACTCGCTCGGAGTTTGAGAGACGTATCGCTTTGGTCTCTACATTCGCATTTGCCCGGGGCGATGATGCTCGAGGACTTCGAAGGCGTTGGTGGACTTGAGTCGATTACGGGGCGGTTTGTCGCGTGTGCGACTTTTGGGCGTGAACAATTGGACGTAAGTATTGAAGAAGTACTGGCAAGTTAGCCTGCTAATTGTTGTCACCCTGGTAACTTCAGGTTGTCAGGATGCGACAATCGAGGTCGATGGTGGCGGGGCCTTCGAAGAAAAAGATTGGCGTGGCCGATGGACGCTGGTCAATTATTGGGCGGAGTGGTGTGGTCCGTGCCGCGATGAAATACCCGAACTAAACGAGATTCAGAAGAAGGGATCTAAACTGGGTGTTCAGGTTGTCGGCGTCAACTACGATGGCATTACAGGCGATGCATTGACTTTATTAGTCAAAACGATGGGCATCAATTTTCCGATTCTTTTAAAGGATCCTAGGGCGCGGTGGGAGCTGGCCGTCCCTTCGATCTTGCCCACCACGCTTTTAATCAATCCAAGCGGGGAGTTGGTAACTATCCTTATTGGGCCGCAAACGGTTGAGACACTATTGGAGGCCGTTGGCGCCGCCCAAATTAGCGCTGTAACCGTTCCAACACCTCTTTGGGGGTAATGAGCTCCAATGGAGTACGACGATAACTGTATTCGAGAAGGCCCTCGGCAAGATTTCTTTCGCCTACGATGACGCGGTGAGGTAACCCGAGCAGGTCGGCGTCGGCGAATTTGACCCCTGGTCGTTCGTCGCGGTCATCGAGGAAAGCGTCGATATCTGCTTCGAGACAGCGGTCGTAGAGGTCGTGAGCTTCTGCACGAACCGCGTCCGAACGGCCGTAGTTGATGGCGATGATGTGCACCATGGCGGGCGCAATAGCTTCGGGCCAGATAATGCCTTCATCGTCGTGACACTGCTCCACAGCGGCGGCAACGAGTCGGGATATGCCCATGCCATAACAGCCCATGATCAGTTCTCGCGAAACGCCCTCAGCATCCTGGACGGCAATGTTCATGGGGGTCGTGTATTTGGTTCCAAGTTTAAAGATATGGCCGACCTCAATACCGCGTATGAATTTGAGGGGACCGCTAGCGTCGATAGCGGGATCACCTTCGACCACGTTACGGATGTCGACGACTCGAGTTGAAGTTGCATCTCGTTTCCAGTTGACACCAGAGAAGTGGTAGCCGTCTTCGTTGGCACCACAGATAAAATCACTGACGGTCGCCGCACTACGATCGACAAAAATCGGGATAGGTAGGTGTACGGGGCCGATCGAGCCGATTCCACAGGCCAATGTAGCGCGGATTTCTTCCTCGCTGGCAAATTGGAAAGGCCGAGCGATTTCCGGCAAGCGTGCTGCTTTCTTTTCGTTAAGTTGGTGGTCGCCGCGTAGAACGAGGGCTACCAGCGAGCTGGTTCCCTGAACGATGAGCGTTTTTATCGTCTTCTCTGTTGAGACGCGAAATAAACGCGCGACATCGTCAATCGTGTGTACGTCGGGCGTAGGTTTTTTCTCCAGCGTTAATGTGGGCTTGTCGAGATCTCCAGTTGCGATGGCTTCAGCCTTCTCAACGTTCGCGGCGTAACTGCTGCTAGGGCTGAAGGCGATCGCGTCTTCGCCAGATTCTGCAAGGACGTGAAATTCGTGACTTTCTCCGTCGCCCATCGTGCCTGGGTCGGCGTCGACGGCTCGGAAGTCCAAGCCGATACGGTTCAGAATCCGAGAGTAAGCGTCGAACATGGCCTGGTAGGTTAGTTCGAATGACGCGTCGTCGAGATGGAATGAGTAGCCGTCCTTCATCACGAATTCACGGGCGCGCAAAAGGCCAAAGCGCGGCCGTATTTCGTCGCGGAACTTCGTGTTGATTTGGTATAGGTTACAAGGTAGTTGTTTGTAACTAACGATCACCTTTCGGATCAGATCGCTAACGACTTCTTCATGGGTAGGTGCGAGGGCGTAGTCTCGATCGTTGCGATCACGCATCCGCATCATTTCAGGCCCCATAACGTCCCAACGTCCACTCTCTTGCCAAAGTTCAGCAGGTTGGACCACCGGCATTAGTATTTCTTCGGCGCTTGCTTTGTTTAATTCTTCTCGAACAATGGCTTCGATTTTTCGGAGTACACGGAGACCTAAGGGCAGCCACGTGTAGAGACCGGAAGCCAGCTGTCGGATACATCCAGCGCGTAGGAGTAGCACGTGACTGGCGACATCGGCATCGCTCGGTGTTTCTCTTAGTGTTGGGACGATCGTTTGGCTGCTTAGCATGGGGCAGGATTATCCGTGATGGAACGAGACCATGTCTCCCCCAATATAACGAGATCCGTCTTTTCGCTCCGAGGGTTCGATTGTTGGTTCGACAAAGGATGTCGAGATGGAATCTTTTTTCGTTATACCCGGGTTGCGATATCGGCACGAGCCCTAGCCCCTATACGATAGATTTTTCGGCGATTGATGCTGTCGACGATCAGGTGAAACCTTATGCGCGATGTTTTTGCCCGGGAATTTCTATATCCTTCCCGGCCGCTTGAGGTTGGTTAGGAGGTTCCGGGGTGCCCATATACGAGTACGCGTGTGTTTCGTGCGAGCATCAGTTCGAAACGATTCAGCGGGTCGGTGAAGACCCACTCGAGGATTGTCCCGAGTGCGGTAAAGCCGAGCTAAAAAAACTCGTTTCGGTCGCTGCCTTTCGGCTCAAGGGAGGCGGATGGTACGAAACGGATTTCAAATCAGGCGATAAGAAGAACATCGCGGGGGACGAAAAGAAGAACGCGTCCGACAAGTCGGACGAAGCGGGATCCCCGAAATCGGAAGCGACGTCAGATTCCTCCAAGACCGACGTCTCGAAAGAATCTGGAAAGTCCGAGTCAACAGCGGATTCAACCAAGAAAGCCGAACCCAAGGCATCGAAGGAACCCAAGGGCGGGTCGTCTAAGAACGCGAGTTCGAGCTCTTCTGGCTCCGATTAGCCGTGGGGCTGTGTTAGGCTGCCCGCGCCCAAATTCCATATCACAGGCCAGGATTCCGGGATGCGCACCCATTATTGCGGCGAACTGAATTCGAGCTTCGTTGGCGAGGAGGTTGAGCTCACAGGGTGGGTTCATAAACGTCGCGATCATGGCGGAGTTATTTTTCTCGATATCCGCGACCGTAGCGGGATCGCACAGGTCGTCTACGACCCCGACACCGAGGAGAGCTTTGCTGTCGCAGATATGGTTCGTAACGAGTTCGTGCTGCATGCGCGCGGGCGAGTGCGTGCACGACCCGACGGCACGATTAATCCCGACATGAAAACTGGGGAGGTCGAGGTTCTCGGTTCCACATTAGAGATTCTCAACGCTTCCGCAACGCCACCTTTTCAGTTGGATGAATATTCGTCGGCCGGCGAAGACGTTCGGCTTCGGTACCGATATGTGGATTTGCGTCGACCGGAGATGCAGGAACGATTGCGTCTTCGTTCAGAGGTCACGAGTTATGTGCGCCGGTTTCTCGAGTCGGAAGGATATTGGGAGATCGAAACCCCAACATTGACCAAAGCAACGCCAGAGGGGGCGAGAGATTATCTTGTTCCCAGTCGTACCCATGCGGGCGAATTTTTTGCTCTACCGCAATCGCCGCAACTATTTAAACAACTACTCATGATGTCCGGTATGGACAAGTACTACCAGATTGCTCGCTGCTACCGCGACGAAGATCTGCGGCACGACCGCCAGCCTGAATTCACACAGATCGATATTGAAGCGTCGTTCGTTGATGAGGGCGAGATGATGCGGTTGACCGAAGGAATGCTGAAGGGCCTTTTTTCCGAGGCTCTAGGGGTAGATTTGGGCTCGTTCCCCGTCATTAACCACGCCGAGGCAATGCGGCGATTTGGATCGGATCGTCCCGACCTACGAAACCCATTGGAGCTGATCGACATCGATGACCTGATGAATGAGGTTGAATTCAAAGTTTTTAATGGTCCCGCCAACGATCCCCAAGGCCGAGTTGTCGCGCTTCGCGTGCCTAATGCCAACGAGGTCCTTTCTCGTAAGCAAATCGATGACTACGCTGACTTCGTGAGCCAGTATCGAGCAAAAGGTCTCGCATACATTAAGGTGAACGACGCCCAAAGTGGCATCGACGGTGTCCAGTCGCCGATACTCAAATTCTTACCCGAAGACGTGATCACGAGCCTGCTGGAGAGAGTTGGAGCCGATACGGGAGACATCGTATTTTTCGGAGCTGATCGCGCACAAGTCGTGAATGAGTCGATGGGGGCCCTCCGAAATCGTTTGGGCACCGATATGGATCTCTTGTCCGATGGGTTTCGACCGTGCTGGATTGTTGATTGGCCAATGTTCCATGAGTCCTCTGACGGGACATTGACGCCCGAGCATCATCCATTCACTCAGCCGGCGTGCGAGTTAAGCGAGTTGCAATCGAATCCTGGCGCGGCGCGCGCGAGGGCCTACGACGTCGTTATGAATGGGTACGAATTGGGCGGTGGATCCATGCGAATCCACGACGAAGCAGTACAAGTTGCAGTTTTCGAAGCGTTAGGTCTTGGCGAAGACGGCGTTATCAAATTTGGGTTTCTGTTGGAAGCTCTTCGATTGGGTTGCCCGCCACATGGTGGAATAGCCCTTGGTCTTGATCGATTAATTATGCTCATGAGCGGCACTGAGTCGATTCGAGATGTGATTGCATTTCCGAAAACCCAAACGGCTTCATGCCTCTTGATGTCGGCGCCGAGCTCGGTGGACGAGGACCAACTGCGCGAGCTCGGGATCCGAATACACGGGGAATAGGGATCGGAAGGCGTGGCTGGACATTCAAAGTGGGCCAACATCAAACACCGGAAGGCGCGCCAGGACGCCAAGCGCGCGAAAGTGTGGACGAAAGTTATTCGTGAAGTCACGGTCGCTGCCCGTCTCGGCGGGTCTTCCGTCGATGACAATCCCCGACTACGTGCCGCGATCGATAATGCGTTATCGGTCAATATGCCTAGAGATACGATGGACAGGGCAATCGCGAGGGGCGCGCGCGACCAGGAAGAAAACGACGTTGAAGAGCTGGTTTACGAAGGTTATGGGCCAGGTGGTGTGGCAATTCTGGTCGAAGCCATGACCGATAATAAGAACCGCACGGTGGCTGAGGTTCGACATGCGTTTACAAAGTACGGCGGGAACTTGGGAACCGATGGATCCGTAGCCTATCTCTTTGAACGCCGAGGACTTATTAGTTTTGCTCCGGGTACCGACGAAGAAGAGGTTATGGACGTTGCCCTCGATGCCGGTGCAGAAGACGTCGATAGCGATGACGAGGGCGCCCTGACGGTGATCACGACGTTCGAAAGTTTTGGTCGTATAGTGGATGCGTTTCGCGCTCAGGAAGTCGAACCGGGTCATGTGGAAGTCGCCATGGTTCCGTCCAGTACGAGTATTTGCGATGCAGACACAGCCGAAAAAAATCTGCTTCTGATCGATGCCCTGGAGGATCTTGACGACATTCAGAACGTGTATTCGAATGGCGACTTTCCAGACTCTGTGTTGGCCTCGTGATTCGTGTTCTGGGGATTGACCCAGGTTCCCGCGTGACCGGGTATGGCATCGTGGGGATAGAGAACGGGACACCGATCTACGTGGCTAGTGGTTGTATACGGACGACGGGGCCCGATTTTCCGTCTCGGCTCAAAGACATTTTCCAAGGCGTTGATGAACTCATAAGCCAATACCGGCCCGATGAGTTTGCGATTGAAGAAGTTTTCGTGGCACGTAATCCCA
>CAJWCW010000072.1 GCA_913030615.1 uncultured Gammaproteobacteria bacterium
CGCACGCCGTCTTCGAGAGGAACATCTAGACTTCGTAGTAGTTGGGCGAATTGCATCCAGTTGCCAATGGCGATGACGAGTTCGATTTGCTCGGCCTCGGTTTTAAGGTGAGGTTTAATTGAATCCCAGGTAGAAGGTTGGATGAAGCCAACGTCGAGGCAATCGTCGGTCGCCTGTAAAACTGCTCGGTCTGCGTCGGATAAATGGGACGCTTGGTTCCAGTTTTGAACAGCCACAAGATCTGCACGCGGAATGTCGAGTCCGCGAGCGACTCTCCAGTGCTGCGTCCATTCGTAATCCGATCCCCGAACCCAGGCGATTCTCATAATCAGTAATTCGCGTAACCGAGGATCGAGAACGTTGTCCTCAAAAAGTAGACTGGTAAGGGTGTTGGCAACTTCCCGAGCCAGTGACGGATGCGTGAGAAGGATACGGAACACGCATAGTTCCGCGAAGCGTTCCTGAATCCCTTGCTCCTTGGCGCGGCGCTTGGCCTCTTCTTTGGGTAACATCGGAACAGGTGGTTTCTGCATGTCGTTTCTCGTCGGATTTTGGCGTCAGTGTATCGGTTTGGGAGGAGTCGGATGACGGAAGTTATCGATGAATTGATTGAACTGAGAGGGTTACGGTTTCATTACCGGGATTGGGCGCCGCAACAGGCCAATGCGCGCGACTTGGTCCTGCTGCATGGGTACACGGGCCACTGTCGTTCCTGGGACGCGTTTGCAGAAGTCATGTCAAAGCAATACCGGGTGCTCGCGCTGGACCAACGTGGCCATGGGGAAACTACTTGGGCCCCAGCTGATCGATACGGGACGTTGGAGATGGTTGCGGATCTTGAAGCGTTCGTTTCGGCACTTCGGCTTGAGACGTTTGTGCTGTTGGGATTGTCCATGGGTGGGCTGGTCGCTATCGCTTTTGCTGGTAAACGGCCGGTTCAGCTCGAACGCCTAGTCATCGTCGATATCGCGCCCGAGATTGCCGCGGCGGGAATTCGAAATATCCAACAGAGTGTGGCACGCAGCGACGTTTTCGATTCTCCGGAAGACGCCTTTCGAAGGGCCCGTGACGATAACGCTGTTCCACCGGAGCATCACCACTACAACCGGATCCGAGCCTCCCTAATGAGAACGGATCAAGGAAAGTGGACTTACCGATACGACCGCGCTTTGCGTGATCCGAAGAATCAAAGGTTGCGACTTGGGGTCGAGGAGGGTTGGGATTCGGTCGCCTCGTTTAACGTCCCTACACTATTGATCCGGGGGGAGAATAGCCACCTACTATCCCCGGAAGTGGCGGATAAATTCGTGTCCATTGCCAACGATTGCAGGCTTGTGGAAGTTCCTGGTTCGGGACATCCAGTACCACTCGATAAACCCGATGGCTTTCTAGATGCGGTTCGCACCTTTCTTTAACACGCAGGCGAAAAGATCGTTAACGGCTGCGTTCGTGCTAGCGCTTGTGACGGGGTGTGAGTCTTTGTCGCTTGCGATTCCCGTTGGATTCGATCTAACAGGAGAGTGGTTGCTCGATGCGAGCTCAAGCGACTCTGCTCCGGATACGAAGGCTATTCGTCGTGCGGAAGATATGGATATCGCTCGGGGAAAACAGAAAAACGTAAATGCGTCGGCCGCTTTTGTTGTCCAGGATTTTCCGGTTGTTGCGGCTGAACGACTGGTGATTGAACAGAACGACGATTCACTGGGTATTCGATATTCGAACGGTACCTATCGGGACGTTACTTGGGGTCGAACGCAACGGAACTTCTGGCAAATCGAAGCTGGTTGGAGCAACGGTGTATTGGTCATTCTATCGCGACGAGACGATATCACTGGTCGTGAGGAGATGAGGCTGGAGGCTGCTGGCTCGCGGCTCCTGGTGACGGTCGATGTGAAGACAGAGGGACGAGACGTGAGGTTACAACGGGTGTATATGCGAGGGAGATAGAGGGCCCTCAAGCTTGGATGCGTTCGACACGGCCTTACGGCATGTGCTAACCGAATGTCAAAAACTTTGGTGGGCGTTAGCGAATGATCCGGAGTCGATGCAGATCATCTAGTTCTTCGCTCGTAAGCGCCAAAAGATCCCGTAAAACCTCTCGCGTATCGGCGCCAAGTTGCGGCGGCGGTTTCGGTGGCGACAATTCGTGGTAATCGAACTTGAAGGGACTGCCTAGAACCTCCTGAATTCGATCACCCTGATCGATGGTCCAGAGCATGTTTCGTTCACGGGTCTCATCGGCCCTGAGCGCATTATCGAGGGAACGGACCTTGCCGGCTGGAAGGTGCCGTAGACGTTCCAACCAGAAGTCAGCGGGTTCGTTCTTGAGCGCGCCCTCGATGATTTCTTTCAGTTCGTCGCGATGTAAACGTCGATCGGAAGGTGTCTTGAAACGATCATCGATGGCGAGGTCTGGTCGATCAATAACGTCTTCACAAAAACGTCGGAACAACCGGTCGCTTCCGACGGCCATGTAAAGCGGTTCAGTTTGGGTTTGAAACAGATCGACGGGCGTTGCTTGCATGTGACTGTTGCCGGTTTTCGGGGGTAAATCGCCTGACGTTAGGTAGCCGAGCGCCGCGTTGTTCAAGGCTCCAATAGCGGTGTCGTAGAGCGCGAGGTCGATGAAATCGCCGCGGCCATGTGACGTGCGAGCGTATAGTGCTATCGATATTGCTGAAAGCGCTTGAACGGCGGTCAGGGTATCGATAATTGATAGAGGATGGCGCAAAGGGGGCCCGTTCTCGAACCCCGTCATCGCCATCATGCCCGACTCAGCTTGCAGGACCGGATCTAGCCCGGGTCGGTCCGACATCGATCCTGATGCTCCATAAGCACTAATCGAGACATAGATCAGCGCTGGGTTTTCGGATCGAAGGATCGATTCGTTGAGGCCGAATTTCGACATGACGCCGGGTCGAAAGTTTTCGACGAGAACGTCACAATGTTTGGCGAGGTCGCGAGCGAGTGATTGGCCCCGATTCGTTTTAAGGTCGATGGCCACACTCTTTTTACTTCGGTTAAACGCCGTGAAAAAAGAGCTTATGCCTGGCTGGCCGGTTGAGTCCCAGCCCCGCACCTCGTCTCCGGTAATCGGATTTTCAATCTTAATGACCTCCGCGCCGAGATCGGCGAGATGTTGTGTAGCGAGGGGACCCGCAATGATGCGGGAAAAATCAAGTACACGAATTCCAGAGAGTGGTATCGACACAATTAACCCATTCAGCGAACCATTGGCCAGTGTAGCGCGGTTTCGAGGCGAGTCGACTTGGCGACATTAGTCGTCTCGTTAATTACTTCATCAATGTCGTCAACGCGTGGTCACCGCGGAGTCCGAGTCGCGAGACGTACGAGGGGATTGTTTTTCGAAATCAGCGATACTTAGTACGACTGTAGGTCGAAAACGAAGGGTCGGTTCGCCCTGAATAACGACACGAACAGGAGTGAGACATGCTGAAACGGGTGCGGCCGGGTGGCTATCTGGTGGTTCGCGAAGATCCGGTGCCGGAAGCCGCGGTTCAATTAGAGCGAGATGGTTACGCGATTATTCGAAGTGCGTTTGCGGCGGATGAGACTGCTGCCGCGAAAGCCGAGATCGAGTCGGTCTATGAGCAACTACCGCCGGACGGTCGAGGGGGAAATAAACGGGGCGGTATAGAAGACGACTTTCGCTACGAAATGTTCAATCGTAGCGGACTGTGTCAACAACTCGTCGGGCGAAGAGAAATCCTCGATGTCATTGACCCGTTACTTGGGGAAGATGCCCACATCATCGCCAATACGTGTTGGCGAAATCCCGCCCAGACCGAACATCGTCACGGTGGTGGTGCATGGCACATTGATGCCGGGCCACATATTCCACTGGGTCCTGACCAAGGTTGGCCTGAACACATTCCACATCCAGTGTTTGCCATCGGTGTGCATATTTTTTTGATGGATTGTCCGCTGGCCTGTGGTCCCACGGGGGTTATTCCGGGTAGTCACTGTTCGGGTCTGTTCCCGCCGGTCGAACGTTTACACGATGTAGACCTTGAATGGCAGGGAGAAGGGGTAACCGCGTTAACCGCGTTTGCGGGTGACGTTGCGTTATTCGTTTCAGACGTATGGCATCGACGAATGCCGACATCCGACGAGGATAAAGGTCGGTTTTTCTTACAAATACACTACGCCAGACGCGATATCGCGCAGCGAATCAAACCGACCTCGATCGTCAACCACCTACAGCCGGAATCTATCGAACGGATCACGTCGGATCGCGAACGTCGCCTCCTAGGATTGCACCATATGGGTTTCTACGATGGTTGAGTCCACTTCTTCGGTGCCACGAGCTCGTATATAGAGTTTGGGATATCGGCTAAGCACCGATCGGAATTCTAAAACTTGACCACCGGGCTCGTCGGCTTCGATTTGGTCGGTTAAGGTGAAGCAAACCAGTGGGTCAAAGGGAATGCTGATGATTGACGTACATTACTGGCCAACGCCGAATGGCTGGAAAGCCACAATCATGCTTGAAGAATGCGGAATGGATTACAACATCGTGCCGGTCGATATTGGAGGTGGTGATCAGTTCAGTCCGGCGTTCTTGCGGATCAGCCCTAATAATCGGATGCCAGCTATCGTTGATCGGGAACCGGCGGATGGTGGTGATCCCGTGACGATATTCGAATCGGGTGCAATTCTTGAGTATCTAGCCGACAAGAGTGGCATGTTTCTTCCGTCTACGCCGCGCGAAAGAGCACGGGTGATGCAATGGGTCCACTGGCAAATGGCGAATCTGGGTCCGATGATGGGTAATGCCAACCACTTCAAGAACTATGGCCGTAACCTTGCCGACGATCCAAAGCAGCTTGAGTATGGGATTAAACGTTTCGTCGGCGAGGTAGATCGATTATCGGGTGTCATGGACGCGCAACTCTCGGTTAACGACTATCTGGCGGGACCTGAGTACACCATTGCGGACATTATTACGTGGCCTTGGGCCATGTTGATCGGACGCATGATCGACGAAACGATGTGGGAAACGTTCCCGCATCTGAAACGATGGGTGGATACTGTTCGTGAACGCCCGGCCGTCGAGACCGGCTATCGCGTAGGTCGCGATTTGGGTCGACGTGAATTGTCGGAGGAAGAAGAGAAACAACGCCGCGAACTACTTTTCAATCAGACCAACGAGAAAGTCCGTCATGCGCGTGAAGAAGCCGCGAAGGCAGCCTCATGACGGATGCTCCGATCCAGCTCGAGCGCGAGGGCGATGTTTTTATTGTGTCGATGACGGCCGACGAAAACCGATGGAATACGACGTTCGTTCGCGCCTTTAATGCGGCGCTCGATGAGATTGAGTTGTCGACCGATCCAGTCGCTATGATCACTGCATCCGTGGATGAAAAGTTTTTTTCGAATGGATTAGATCTCGAATGGATGGCGGCACAGGGCGAACATCCGGGCGGAGATCGGGACGCCTTTGGTGGCGAATACATGGCACTGTGTGCCCGCTTGATAACCTTTCCCATCCCCACCGTGGCAGCCGTGAATGGTCATGCCTTTGGCGCCGGTTTCATGATCGCGCTGTGCCATGACTTGCGGATCATGCGAGAAGACAGAGGCTATTTATGCGCTAACGAAGTCGAAATCGGCATGACGATACCGGAGCCCGAGTTGGCACTTTTTCGACACAAGATTCCGATGGGTGCCTTTCATGAAACGGTTGTACTTGCACGTCGCTGGACGGGCCCGGCAGCGAAGGACGCGGGCTTCGTGCACGCGACCACGAGCAAGGAGAATGTGCGCGCGGTCGCGTTGCAGACCGCTGAAAGACAACTTGGTGTGGCGAAAAATCGCGAAGTATTAGGTTGGATGAAGGAACGTTTATACGGTGAACGCGCCGCCATAAACGAATCCCATGGCGCCGCCCATATGCTTCGAAACCCGGCCGAGTTTTCGAGGGATCGGCGCTCGGAGCGATAGTAGCGATTTCGCGGCGGGATTCGCTTCTTTTTTCTACCTGAAGAGTATCGGCAACGAACGTTTGTAGCTCCGTCCGGTGCGAAGGGAGTGCTGTTGGTGCGACACGGTGAATCGAGGATGGCAACGGACCAACGCTCGTCCCCTTTGTTGAATGGTCATGGAGATCCAAAACTCCAATCCCTGGGGCGTAAGCAGTCCTATGCTGTCGGTCTCGCACGTCATGCAACGGGGATTCTCACGCATGGGTACGCGAGTTAATTAGCCGATCGTTGTTGCGCCACCGTCACAGGGAAGGGTAACCCCCGTCAGGTAGGATCCAGCCCGCGATGAGAGAAATATCGTAAGACCGGACGCGTCCTCCATAGATCCCCAGCGCTTCATCGGGAAACTTTCTCGGACTTGGATTTCCATTTCTTCCGTCGCATAAAGTGGTGCGGTCATTTTTGATTTGAAGGGTCCTGGGGCGATCGCATTGACGTTGATATGGTCGTCCATGAGATCTCGCGCCATTTGTGCCGTTAATTGACCTAAGCCGGCTTTGGCTGCGACGTATGAATAGTTTCGTAGTCCTCCTGGTTTCAGTCCGTTAACGGATGTGATGTTGATGATGGAACTTCGCTGATCGGGCGTCGCGGCGGCGCGAAGTTGGGGTAACAACGCTTGGGTGAGAAAGAACGGGCTTTTAACATCCAGATCCATGACTCGATCCCAGGCTTTTTCGGTGAATTCGTCGATATCTAAACTCCACGTTAACCCGGCGTTGTTGACCAGGACGTGAAGTTTGTCTTCCGATGCTTGGAGTATCCCGGCAAGTTCCTTACAGCCCGCGATAGTTGAAATATCACAGGGGATTGCGACGCAAGCACCGAGTTTTGAGAGTTGCGCCTCGGCCTCTCGGCAAGCGTCTTCCTTACGCGACGAGACATAGACTCGAGCACCGCAGCGAACCAACCCCTCAGCAATCATCAAGCCGATGCCCCGGGTACCACCGGTGACTAGGACGACCTTGTCTCGCACCCCAAAGAGATGTTCATAAAATGTTGTACTCACAACAGGTAGCGTACAACGTTGCGACTTCGCTAGCATGTTTCTCGTAACCGTGATCGGAGAAAATCCAGTGCGCCACGAAGTCCAGGTAGAAATCTTGCGCGAACTGATGGGTCAACTTGATGCTGGCGTTAATGCTGATGCGGGCGGTATCCGCATGTGTCCGACAGATACCTACACAAACCAAGACTTGTTAGACAGGGAGTGGGGAACCTTTTTCTTAGGCCATCCTCAGGTGATTGGCTTGAGTGGCGATCTACCGGATTCCAATTCGTTTATTACGTCCGAAGATGTGGGTGTCCCTATCCTCGGTACTCGCGATTCGTCGGGGAAATTTCGAGCGTTTCTGAATTCTTGCAGACATCGAGGGTCTATGGTTGTGCACGAGCGAAGGGGCTCGAGTGCCAAGTTCTCGTGCATGTTTCATGGTTGGACCTACGACTCTGCTGGTTCGCTAGTTGGCGTCCCGATGCGGGAGCATTTCGGTGAATTTGATCCATCGTGTCGCGGTCTTATCGAACTGCCGGCGATGGAAAAACACGGATTCTTATGGGTTGGTATGAACCCGGACGTGTCCATTAACGCCGATAGCTTATTCGAAGGGTTAGAAGACGATCTGACTCACTGGGGTTGGGATCAATACGCGTTCATTGGCGAACAGAGCTTCGATATGAGACTCAACTGGAAATTGGCGACCGATACTTTCGGAGAGACTTACCATTTCAAGCGGTTGCATCGGAACACACTAGCAAACAGTTTTCATGGAGATGTGCTTTCGTATCGTTCGTACGAGCGTAATCACCGGATGGTGCTGTGCCTGAAATCGATCGATCAGTTGCGCGGTCAAGCGGAAGCCAACTGGCATATCCATCATGGTGGGTTCCCCGTGTATTTTCTATACCCCAACGTCGTGATCAACGTGAGCAACCGCCGCATTGTCGTGGTCCGGGTATATCCGGACCCCAAAGACCCCGGCCGCTCGATTTCGCGGGTTGGCTATTATGGCGATCCAGAAACGATTTCCGACAATCCCGAGTTAGGTGAATCCTTTGGGGAGGGATTTTCTGCTGTGGTTGAAAAGGAAGATTATGCTCTCGCCGTAACAACGCAACGAGCTGCGGAATCGGGTTTACAGGACTACGTCATATTTGGCCGCAACGAGCCGCCTTTGCACCACTATCACAATACGTTCCGTAAAGCGCTAGGTATGGACGAGCTACCTTTATATACGGATGCGCCGACGTCATGACGACGTTTGGCTGCTGGTTACGCGTAGTTTGATATTCTCCGACTTGCGGATGTTGATCGCAGTTTCATAACGCACGGCGTCGTCGAGGGTGTAGGCTCCAGTCGCCACATGAGGGTATTGCTCGCTAATGTGGTGAATGATGACACGGTGACTTCCCTCCGTTGGACCGTGCTGCGAATCGATCGAGAACGTACCGTTCTCGGCGCGGTTAAGTTTGACACGCGCGATGGGTGCCGATGGATCATTCGGTACAAACGTAACCCAAGCCATTCCGGGCACCGCGTCGTCGATGACGAGTTGTCCTCGTACAGCAACCCTCGGTTTATCCGAGAGAAAGGCGGATCGACGTAGCCAGTTCCGCATCGCGTTAAACCATTCACCGACGTCCGGGTCACCGATCGCGAGACCCACGCCGTGTTCGCCGTATCCATAGATATGAAGCTCACATTGGACACCGGCATTGAGCATAGCTTCATAAAAGAGGACCGATTGCGCTGGTGAGACAATCCGATCCTCGTGGGTGTGGACTAAAAACGTCGGCGGGGTATTGGCGCTGACCTTTGTGTCGGCCGGCGTGTACTCGTCGGCTTTACGACCGCGTTTGATGCCATTGGTGACGGCGTAGATGGGAACCAAGAAGTCAGGCCGACATGATTCAGAATCAATGCTATCGGTGGCTTCCCGATTGCTTTTGTCAACGTGTGTGCCGACCGAAACAGCGAGGTGCCCACCCGCCGAAAATCCAAGAATACCGAGGCGCTTTATGGCCCACTTTTCGGCGTAGTGACGCACGAACCGGACCGCTCGCAGTCCGTCGAGTAGCGAAATGTCCGTTCCGTAACGTGTGCCTACGCGATACCTTAGTACAAACGCAGTAATCCCGATCCGGTTCAATGCTTGGGCGACCTGCAAGCCTTCGTGATCGGATGCAAGTATTCGGTAACCACCACCTGGACAAACGATGATGCCGCAACCGCTACCTGCGTCGGCCACGTGACAAGTTAGAGCTGGGGTATCGAGGACGGACTCGCCGAGCGCGCCCGGCGCACCGTCGGGCCACAGAATCTCTTCGACTACCGCAGTATGTCTCATAGCGAGATACAGTTTTTTATGCGGTTTCGGTAAACATGCCGTCAAGATGGGATTGAGGCAGCGGTTGGGTGCTTCGAGACACCAGGAAGGTCAAAGAAACTGAGACCGCTTCACCCATTGCTGCGCAAGAAAATGGATTCGGTCCCTCGCCGTGCAACCAAACGACCGCGCCGTGCAGCCATCCACTACCAAACCACGACGGATCCAATAATTGCATGTGAAGGATAAGGAACGTGGCGAAGCCCGACGCGAGCCCGGTGTAGGCGCCCGCGCGGGTGACCCCTCGCCATAACGCGCCGACCACTAAGGGCCCGGCGAACGCCGCCATCATCCCCCCGGTGCCGATCCAAACAATCAACGCGATGTTGGTTTCCATTAGTGTCCAAGCCAGTCCCATGGTGATGACAAGTACGACAACCGTAGTCACTCGACTTATGGTGAGGACCTGTTGATCAAGTTGGTCTTCGGACGGTGGTTGTTTGAGACGCGGAGCAATTGATCGCCGATACAGATCGTTTGCAACGATTTGAGATGAAGAGACCACCAGACCATCGGCCGTGGACATGATTGCCGCGAGAATCCCGACGCCAATGAGTGCCGCTAACCAGGTGGGGAACAGCTTGATGAAAACAAGTGGAAGCGCTTGATTGGGGTTCGCAGGTTCAAAGAGGAGCGCGTCGCCGAGGAGCGCTCTCGCGAGCAATCCGCCGAGTCCCATCATCCCGAGGGTCAATCCAAAAAGAAACGCGAGTTTGATGAACCTACGTTGCTCGCCTACACCTTTTAAAGCCCAGAGCTTGTTGCCAAGATGGGGAAGCAGGCCGAGCGGGATGTGGGCAAAAAGGACCGCAGTGATTGCCCACCACGAATGCGTCAGCGCTGATTCGGGGTTTAGTGGTTGCACCAAGTTACTGTTCTGCGTTTGCAAACGGTCAATAAGTCCAGATAAACCTCCGTCGACGCCAAAACCCGTGAGCACCATAACGATCACGACAATAGCCACGATTAGCATCATGAATCCTTGCACCCCATCGGTAAGAATGTCCGCATGAGCGCCACCGAGGACGACGTAAAAAAGGAGTACCGTGGTTGTAATCAGAAGTGCCCAGAACGGTGAGAGCCCGAGAAAAATTTCGAACATCACAAGCCCTGAAACTAATTGACCAGCAAGGTAGAAAAACAAAACCAACGAAAAAATAGAGACCATGATGCGTATACCTTCGGACTGGTACCGATCGCCCAGGTATTCGGGAATAGAACGGTTGCCGAACCGGTTTCCGGTGGTCGCAATCAGGCGCATCGATATGAGAACCCCGAAATACACGCCAATGGGATAAAGAAAGTTTCCCCATTGCGAAGCGAACCCCCACTGGTATCCGAGTCCTGGCCCGCCGAGAAAAGTCGCTCCGCTAGCCGTTGTCGCGGCAAACGCGAACGCCAGGAAAATCGGCCCGTACGAGCCGCGCGCAGTAGCAAAATCGTCGGCGTGCTTAACCCGACGTTGTCCTATCACGCCAATGGCTAACATGCCGCCGATGTAAACCACCATGAATATCCAAGACCATGTCATTAAATCCATATCATTTCCTTGGTATTAGGCTCACTCGCATTTCCGTCGTTATTCTATGCCCACCTGTCCCATTGCACCGTTTCGGCAGCAGGTAATCGTGTTACGGGACCGAACTTTCCCAGAGGGTAACCGACCGGGACGAGACAATAGGCAGCCACGTTGTCGGGTAGGTTCAATGTTCTTCTTACCGCGGTTGGATTCGACAATCCTAGGGTAGTGGGTGCAGCGCCTAAACCCAGTGCGCGTGCCGCCAGAAGTAGATTTTGGACAGCCGGCCAGATTGACCCACCGCCACCGCTTGGCACGCCATCGCCAATTGGTCCGTCGAACTGGTAACAAGCGATGATTAGGACGGGAATTTCATGCATATGCTCGGCTTGCCAGAGCACGGCGTCGAGCATTCGTGAGCGTTTATCCACATCCTGATGCGGTAAAGCCGTAGGCCGTGCAGATGCCGGGCCAACGTACGCTTCCACCGCGGATCGATTTAAATCGGCGAGGGTTTTTCGCTGATCTGGATCCCGCACCACGACCCACCGAGCGCCTTGCTGATTGGAACCTGTTGGGGCCTGGTTCGCGGCATCGATCAATTGAAGGATGTCATCTTCGGGTACGGGGTCAGTTTTTAGACGCCGCATCGCACGGCAGCTATACATAGTGTCAAAAAGCCCGGATTGTTCACTCACGGCAATGTTCCTCAGAGTTTGTGTTAATCGAGCGGTGGGAGGTCCGCATAAGAAGGTTCGTCGCCTTCGGATTTGGCCCGAAAGTACGTCTGCATTTCGGTTCCCTGCGATACCGCACCCATCCAAACCGATTGGTATTCGAGCGTTTCTTGAATACTGTGTTCACGACCGTAATTGAGCAGGTGCTTGGTACTCGTGACAGCGAGCGGAGATTTGGAGGCAATTTCTTTCGCGATGGACATGACCGACGTCAACATCTCATCGTGGGTCGCATAAACGTTGTTAACGAGGCCAACTTCCTTCGCTTCCTCCGCAAACAGACGTCTCCCTGTGTACGCGAGTTCGCGCATCAGCCCATCGGGGATAAGGTTCGGCAAGCGCTGTAATGTACCGACGTCCGCGGATAACCCGATGTTGATCTCTTGAATGCAAAAAAAGGCATCCGATGTGCAGTAACGCATGTCACAGGCGGAAACCATGTCGACGCCGCCGCCGATGCACGCGCCTTGAATGGCGGCCAACACGGGCATCCGGACCTTTTCGATGGTCGTGAACGCCTCCTGTAAACCCGCTAGGTTGCGACGGGCGCGCTCGCCTCGTCGACCTGCATCGAAGGATTGTTGGGACGCGGGAGTAGTGAAAGCGGCCGTATCCATGCCGGAGGAGAAGTGTTTACCTTGCGCCGAAATCACCAACGAGCGGACGCTGCCACTCGAATCCATTTCCATTACCGCAGCGGGAAACTCGTTCCAAAATGCGGGTGGCATTCGATTAAATTCGTCGGGTGCGGCGAGTTCGATGTGGCCAACGCCGTCGTTGACCGAGGAGTTCAGTCGTGTGTAGTCCATAACTTCCTTCTATGCAATGTCGATCAGAGGCATACCGCCGTGTCGGTTGGCGACACCATAGATCATAGCGCCGTCACGCGATTTTTTTGTGTGGCGGGCGGGAATTGATTCAAACTCCCGTCACCATACCAACCCGCTCCCGCCACAAACTATAGCAGGATGGTGTGACGGATTTGAT
>CAJWCW010000073.1 GCA_913030615.1 uncultured Gammaproteobacteria bacterium
CGATAGGAATACAAATTTTCGTCCTGATAAGTGCAGCTTGGTGATCTAAGAATCCGTTCGATTCCTAATTCTTGGAGCAATATTTCCAGATAGCCAGGAAGATCCAGAAACCAGCGTTCCCGACGCGGCCCGGCATCGAGTACGTTTCTCGATATCCGGGCGTCGAGTCGCGCTATAACGTCAGGTCCCACCTCATAACATCGCTTACAAATGCCCGGGCCAATCCACGCATTGAGCGCTGTCGATCGAAAACGCATGGCCGCAACAAGCGATTCGAGAACCCCACATACAGCTCCACGCCAACCACAATGCGCGATACCAACGACACCGCCGCTAGCATCCGCAATAACCACGGGGAAGCAGTCAGCACTGAGAATAGCCAGACCGATTCCGGTTGAATCGGTCCATTGAGCATCCGCAACTGGCGCTGAGCCTTGATCATCAACCGGATCGACGTGCGGTTCTATCTTTACGACGCTCGAGCCGTGAACCTGCTTCAACCAGCGGATGTCGGCGAGCCCCGTTATCTGATGCAGTCGTCGTCGATTGTTTCGGACGTCAGCGTCGACGTCACCCACATGCGTAGCCATGTTGGCTGACAAATACGCGCCCTCGCTGACACCTCCCAATCGCGTGGTATAGCCTGCTCGAACGCCATCGGCGAGCCCGCCGGTTGCGTCAATCCAATCAATCACGATTGGTCCTGGCGCAAGGTTTCAACGAGAAACTGCATGTCCGACGGCAGATCGCTTTCAAATTCCACCCTTTTATTACTTGATGGATGACTGAAGGCTAATCCGGCCGCGTGCAATGCCTGTCGATCAAAGCCGCGTACCGCGTCCACTAGCTTTTCGGTCGGTTGCTTGGGCAATCGTCCCCGTGCTCCGTAGCGACGATCTCCCACCAGCGGGTGACCGATCGCGGCCAGGTGTACACGCACTTGATGCGTTCTACCCGTCTCCAAAAACGCCTCGACGGCCGTATGCCCACGGAATGTCTCGATCGGCTTCACGCGCGTAACAGCATCTCGCCCATCCTCTCTCACGCGTTGACGGGTCCGGTCCCGAAAATCCCGGCCTATCGCCATATCAAGACGTCTACGCTTTAGGAGGATCCCTTCGCAGATAGCCACATAACGTCGGTCAACGTCATGCTTGGCTATGGCCCGAGTAAGTATTTTAAGCGACTTATTATTGGTGGCGACGACCATCAATCCAGTGGTGTCTTTGTCGAGTCGATGGACGATCCCCGCCCGCGGTAACTGAGCCAACTCAGCACGCCGATTTATCAGCCCGTTGACCAGCGTGCCAGTTAAATTTCCGGCACCCGGATGAACTACGAGACCCGGCGGTTTGTCCACGATTAAAAGATCCTGATCTTCGTACACGACCGAAAAATCAAGTGCCTCAGCGACCAGCCAGTCCTCTGAAGCCGGCACCGCGGCATTCAAGCGTACCCGCTCTCCTCCGCAAACTTTTGTGTTGGGTTTGACGACTTTGTCATTAATTTGAATTGCACCAATCCGCATCCAATTCGTGATTTGGGCACGGGAAAACTCAGGCCATATCTCTGCTAACGCTTTGTCGATCCTTTGACCTACATGCATCTTCGCCAAAGTTTCGATCCGCTCGATCGACTTACCGAGCATAAGCCAATCGAAGACTTTCGCTAGCGCGTTGTATCAACAACATGTTAGTCACGACCTATGGGGTTGCCACTTCCCCGATCACTATCGAGTTGCTCGACCCGATCAGCGTGTGAGGACGCGTTAAATCGCGTCAGCAACAACGCTGCAGCAATCAGCAAACCAGCCATCACAAAGAACGATTCCCTGTAGCCTAAATCTAGAAATTCGTCGACACCTGCAAATGCCCACGAGCCGATGGAGCGGCTCAGATTCGCCATCGCCATGTAGATGGCAAATTGAGTTGCCGATACCTTCGACCAACAAATCGTCATAAAAATAGCGATGGTAGTCACAAAAACCAGCTGGCCGAAGGCTGCGTTGACAACCGCTAGTGTGACCATGAAGGGCATATTGGTCCACAGCGTCTCGAGCAACCCAACAACCACGTGACAAATAGCGGCGCCGAAAAGTGCAATGAGCAGGAATCGCCTGGCCCCAAAGCGATCGATAGACGGCCCCAACACTGCGCCAAAAACAGCAGCGCCCAATGTCACCCAAAAGCTGAAATCTGCATACTGGATATCACTGAGGCCTATTTCTTGCACGCCAAAAACGGGAAATACCCCAAGAGCTATGCCGTCGCGAAACCTATTCAGGAACTCAACAAGCATCAATAATAAGCTCATCGGTAACAACAGAACGCGGAAAATGTCCGATCCGATTTGCGCGATATGTCGATCGGCAAGGCTATGTTTAGCGGATGCTTGGCCAGATCCCCAAGGCATCATCTTCTCGCCCGGACGTTCTCGCACCAAAGCAACAACAATAAGTATTAATCCAACCGACATCGCGCAAACCAATGCCGCCCCCTCGATCCCGATCGAGTGGATGAGACGCGTGCACAACGCCCCATAACAAGCGAAACCGGCGGCCTGTCCAAACCCCATGAGCGCATTCGCGCGACCGCGCTCGTCACTAGGTAAAACGTCGATCGCCATCCCATCAACGGCCACATCTTGACTCGCCGCAAATGAATTGATGACAATCCCGCAGACCGCGATGGGCACTAAAGAACCGTCTAACGTTGGTTCAAGAAGAGCCATGCCGACAAACGATGTAACGAGTCCCGTCTGAGCCAGCATCACCCAAGGACGCCGATTTCCCATCGGTAGGTATCGGAAACGGTCCATGAACGGTCCCACGATCAGTTTGAGTGCCCACGGGAGGTTTACCCACCCGGCTAGCCAAAGAACCTCAGCCACCGTACGACCTTGTTCTGCGAGCGCCGCGGGAATGGCTATAGAGAACAGTCCGATGGGAACACCTTGAGCAAAGTAATACGAAGTGAACGCCGTGAAACGAAGCCATCGCCGGTCGGTGAGCGCTAACGGCCTCAAACTCGGCTTCGCGACAAAATTAACCATATCGTTTTGAGGTCCGTTCGGTGTGCGCAATTTGCAACCCTACGGATTTTGATCCTGGTGTGCGAGGTCTGTATTGCGTTTGGCGAATTCGGAACCGTACGCAATGCAAATTAGCCGCTCGATCCGTAAAATGCAGTTTCGACCTTGGGATTCCTTATGCGTTTAATTTTTCTCGCCGTCTTTTCCTCGCTTTGCAGCTGCGCCTGGATGCCTTTTGTCGGGCCAGACACTGATGAACAAGAAATAGTCGAGGATGAAACCAGTGAACAGATCCTATATCGACGGGCGAATACTAGCCTTAGGACCGGGAACTATTCTCTTGGCATCAGTCGACTTCGACAACTCGAAGCGCGTTTCCCTTTCGGTCGATACGCAGAGCAGGGGCAATTGGAACTCATTTATGCCCACTACATGAGCGTGGATCTCGAGTCTGTCGAAGCATCCGCTGACCGCTTCATTCGACTGCACCCCCAGCACCCAAACATCGACTACGCCTACTACATGCGCGGACTCGCCGCATTTACGGGAAACCGCAGCGTGCTCGACCGGTTTTTTGGTGGTGAAGAGTCTCGACGCGACATGTCTGGTGCCCAAGTAGCCTTTGCCTACTTTAGTGAGTTTCTAGGTCGATTCCCCGACAGTGAATATGCCAAGGACGCCCATCAACGAATGGTTTACTTGCGCAATCTTCTCGCGCAAGCCGAAGTGGATATTGCCAGTTACTATCTCTCACGAGATGCACACGTGGCGGCTGCAAATCGCGCTCGCGTTGTTGTCGAAAACTACTCGAAGACGCCTTCGGTACCAGAAGCACTGGCGATCCTGATCGAGTCAAATTACAAGCTCGGTTTAACGGAAGCCGCGAACGATTCGTTGCGGGTATTGGCGTTGAACTATCCGGATTACCAGGCTTTCGACGAGAATGGGAATCTAATTCTGGAAGAAGCGATCGCTAACCGCGACCGCAGCTGGATCAACATCATGACTTTTGGTCTTGTCGATCGCCCGGACGTACCCCCACCTCTACAGATCTCTCAGCCCGACACGGGCGTACCGAAGTCTCTGAAGACAGGCACCCAAGAGTCGATTAGCAATCCGACACCGAAAAAGTCCTGGTATCGACGTATCTTCGGATAGCGACAAGGACCCGTACTACGCCTGTACAGGCGACTCAATGTGGCTTATACCGGCCAAACGTTCAGGATCGTGACGGCGAAGATCAGCACCCTGCCGGCCAGAGGATGGTTAAAATCGACAATCGCTTTGTTCTCGCCAACAACTTTGATGATCCCTGGCAACTCACCGTCGGGGGATCCAAAAGACACCACTAACCCTGGTTCTAGTTCGCCGACCGAGGAGAATGACGCGATCGGCAACTCTTGGATATTCACCTCGTTGCATTCACCAAATCCATTCTTCGCCGCTATTTCGAACCGTCCACTTTCGCCTTTACAAAGGCCCTTGATTGCATTTTCAAACCCTGGCAGAAGACTTCCGTCGCCAAAAGTGAACACAGCCGGCTCGCCCCCGCGGGTTGAATCTACCTCGGAACCATCAACCAAGAGAATTGAGAAGTGCATACACGTGCGAGTTCCAGGGCCAACAACGAGGCCGGAAGAATGCGCGATCAGATCATCCACTACGTGCGCTCCCTGGTGTAATCCCGGTACATAAGCACTATCCACCCAGCCGCACCCAACGTAATGCATGTATCCGCGAGATTGAATACCGGGAACCCGAAACTCAAATAATGGAAATGTACAAAATCGATAACGCATCCATGCGTCAATCGATCTAGCAGATTACCAACGGCGCCCGAAAGGATAAGCGCATACGACCACCCTTCCAGAAAAGCGCCACGCGTTAGGTGCCAAATGCGATAACAAAAATAGCCAGAGAAGAAAAACGCCACAATCGAGAACAACCAACTGTATCCCTGCAGCATGCTAAACGCGGCGCCGGTATTACAAGTCAGGTGAAGCGACAAAAACGGCAGCAAGGTGATCGGTCCTGCGGCCAAGTGAAATAACGCCAACTGTTTTGTTATCTGATCAGCAACAACAAGTAGCAGACTTGTCAGGAAAAAAATCTTCAGTCGGGAACCCTCAAACAACCAATTCGGGACCGCGTTCCAGTCGCCGTTTGGCAAACCACTCGCGCGTCTCAGAAATGTCCTGCTCGATCTGGTTTTTCAGAGAATCAAGACCATCGAACGTTCGCTCGTCCCGAACTTTATTGAGAAAAGTCACGGTTAATAGCCCACCGTATATTTCTTCGTCAAAATCGAAAATGTGAACTTCCAAGAGGGGCTCTTTGCCATCCACGGTGGGCCTCACACCAATATTGGCGATGCCTTCGTACTGCCTATCGAGGCCCATCACAGTAACGGCAAAAACCCCCTCCAAGGCCGCTCGGTAACGCTGCAGACGTATATTGGCCGTCGGCACACCAAGCTGGCGTCCAAGTTGTCGCCCGTACACCACACGACCCATTATGAAATACGGTCGGCCGAGCAATTTTTCCGCCAAATCAAAGTCGCCTAAAGACAGTGCCTCGCGGATACGGGAACTGGAAATCCTTCCGTGCTCAAACTTCAAGGTCCCCATGTGACTGACGCCAAAGCCGAAACGATCTCCCGCTTCTTTTAACATCTCGTAATTGCCTCTGGCGCCTTCGCCAAACTGAAAATCATCGCCCACCACGAGGTACTGTACGTCTAAGGTGTCGACCAACAGGCTCTCGATGAGATCTTTCGCAGGAATAATTCGTGTGCGTTCATTAAACGGAATACACAGTAGCCGGTCGAGGGTTAGTCCCCGGAGGATCGTGACCTTTTCTCTAAACCGAGTAAGTCGTGCCGGCACAACGGCACCTTGAAAATATTCTCGCGGTTGCGGTTCGAAGGTTACGAGAAGGTTTGGATAGTTGAGCTCCTCACTCTTCGCCTTAAGATGAGATAACAACATCTGATGGCCGTGGTGGAGCCCGTCGAATGTTCCGATCGTTAGAACACAACCTTTGTGTCGGGCCGTGATGTTGTGTAGGCCGCGGATGATTTCCATCGACCGTGATTCTACACGCGATGCACAAGGTCGTTGGGCCTAATACCGACAAGAGCTAATACCAAAAAGTACCCGGCACTCGCCGATCCCACCAGCAGTGACAGTTCGCCGATTCGTGCTATTTCTCCAGATATCAGCCAGAAATCCACACCCGGGTCCATCCAAATGAGCCCACCGGCCAAGGCCGCCGACGCGGCCGCAGCCGACAGCAACACACGTAATACTTGTCGACCTGGGCGGTACACCGATTCGATGAACAATCCGCGAAAAAGAAGCGCGCAATGAACCACGGCGGCAAGGCTTGTTGCCAGCGCGATGCCCACGTGCCCCAACCAGGAGTACAAACTGAGACTGGCAACGATATTGACAGCAACGGACACACCTGCGTACTTGAATGGGGTGGTCGTGTTTTGCCTCGCGAAATATCCTGGTGCCGTAATTTTGGTCAAGATCAACGGCAGTAGTCCGACAGTGAAGGCCTGCAACGCTGCTGATGTGTTGCGCACATCTTCGGCGGTCATGGCCCCACGATAAAAAACGGTCGCCACCAAGGGCGCTGCCAGAACGTACAGGGCAACTGCAGCCGGCATTCCGAAGAGAATACCCATACGCACGCCCCAATCGAGGGTACTACTAAACCCGCTGACGTCACCCTGGTTCTGGAGACGCGACAAGTTGGGTAACAGGACGGTCCCTAACGCTATCGCTAACAGACCAATCGGTAATTCCATTAGACGATCCGAGTAATAAAGCCAAGAAATACTTCCAGTCGCTAATGTAGATGCAAGAATCGAACCGACAAGAATATTGATCTGTCCGACCGAGGCGGCAAAGACTGCGGGTACCAGTAAAACACCCACCTTCCGTACACCGCGATCCCGCCGGTCGAGCCTAGGGATCCCCAGAAGATGCAGTCGCTTTAACGAAGGTAACTGAACAATTAATTGCAATATGCCAGCAACAAAAACCCCCCACGCGAGCGCCATGACTGGCGTTTCAAAGAACCCCATCCCAATCAACGCGGCCGCGATCAGCGAGACATTCAGAAGTACCGGAGTTATTGCTGGCAACGCGTAACGATGAAAACTATTCAATATCGCGCCGGCAAAGGCGGTCAGCGATATGAAGGCTAAATATGGAAACGTCACTCGGACCATGTCCACGGTGAGGTCGAACTTTTCCGGGTCATCAAGAAAGCCGGGCGCGAAAAGCCAGACTAAACCCGACGCTCCAGCAATGCCCGCCGCGCAGATAACGACAAGTACAAACCCGAAGTCGCCGCAGACAATACGGACGAAGTTCCGCAGGGCATTGTCGTCGCCAGCGTTTCGATATTCGGATAACACTGGGACAAAGGCTTGAGCGAAAGCACCTTCAGCAAACAACCGTCGAAAGAAATTAGGGATCCTTAGAGCGACGAAAAAAATATCCGCCCATGCAGTCGCTCCGAGCACCGCCGAGAGCACCACATCGCGTAGAAATCCGCTGAGCCTAGACACGCCAGTCATCGACGCGACTACCGACCCCTGGGCCGTCAGATTTTGCTCCGTGCTCTCTATCTCAGTTGACATGCCGGGACCCCGTCGGCATATTACGCGACCTTTCGTACAACGCCCAATGGACCCCAACAAGGAACCCGTCTTGGCGAATAGTCCTCAAGCAAAAAAACGTGCGCGTCAGGCTGAAAAACATAGACAGCACAACGCCAGCATGCGGTCCATGTACCGGACATCTATCAAGAAAGTCGAAAGCGCGGTATTGGCAGGTGATCGGGACTCAGCTAATGCCGCATTAATAGCGGCAATACCTATTATTGATCGCATGGTGAATAAAGGGATCCTTCACAAAGTCCAGGCCGCCCGATATAAATCACGGCTCAACGCGAGCGTGAAAGCTTTGTCCTAAGGTCCCCATTATTGCGACAGCGCTAAGTTGTCGCAATGAATCAGTTCCTCCTCATCCACGTAACCGAGCATCTCTTCTATCGCTGCTGAACCGTGACCTTTGATTAGATCGGTCTCTACCGCACCGTAATTCACCAATCCTTTCCCCACCTCAACTCCATCAGGTCCAGTAATGCGTACTACATCACCGCGACCGAAATTACCGTGTACGTCTGTGACACCGACAGCGAGAACGCTCACTCCCCGTTCCAACACCGCTTTAACAGCGCCCGCATCCAACGTAATTCCGCCTGCATTCTGAACTTGAGCCGCTATCCATTGCTTGCGGGCGTCGAGCGGTGCCACGTCGGCCGTGAGTATGGTACCGACGTTTCGGCCGTTGGCTATCGCGGAAAGAATGTCCTTTTCGCGACCATTTGCAATGACCGTGTGACATCCAGCACGTGCCGCGTAGCGCGAAGCCTCGAGCTTCGTAACCATGCCGCCACGACCTAGGGCTCCGGTTCCGGATCCGACCATATCATCAAGCTTTGAGTCGAAGGCAGAACGTTCACTAACCATCGGGGCATCGGGCCGGACGCGAGGGTCGTCCTCGTGCAGGCCTTCCTGGTCAGTGAGCAAAACGAGGACATCTGCGGAAACGAGGCTCGCCACACGCGCGGCAAGCGTATCGTTGTCACCCAGCTGAATTTCGTCTGTCGCGACCGAATCATTCTCATTGATAATAGGCACGATCCCGTAGTTAAGTAATGTTCGCAGGGTCCCACGCGCATTGAGATATCTCTGTCGATCAGATAGATCGTCATGCGTTAGTAACACTAATGCAGTACGACGACTGTGATGGCGAAAGCTCTTTTCATATGCCTGAACAATTCCCATCTGCCCAACAGCAGCAGCCGCCTGCAGCTCGTGAATACTGTCTGGCCGTTCAGTGAAACCCAGTCGACGGAATCCTTCTGCAACAGCTCCACTGGTCACCAGCGCCACCCTTTTGCCATCGTCGAGTAGGGCACTGATTTGCTTACACCAGCCATCAATGCCTCTGGCGTCAATGCCGACCCCATCCCGTGTAAGCAACGCACTTCCGATTTTGACCACCCAAACCTGGGCCCCTTCCAAGCGCTCGCGTGCGCTACTCACGATATAAGACCTCAATGTCCGAATCATGTTCTTTGGGCTGCCGTTCGATGGCGGAACTACGCAGGGATTGTTTCAAGACATCCGTCGCTAGACGTCCTTCAAAACCACGGTCACTCTCTTCCAATACCGGGTCTGACGCGAGACTTTCTCGCCAATTAGCCACATGTTGCATCAACTTTTTGACGAGCAAATCAATACCGTCACCGGTCACCGCCGAAATTGCGTAGCACGGTCGATCAGGGAAAGCCTTGCCTACGAGCCCCACAAGTTGCTTCTCCGCGTTTTCGGCTATCAAATCCGTTTTCGTCACCACGATCCAAATTGGAATTTCCATAAACAGCGGACTGAATTCAGACAATTCCTGCTCGATCGCCTTCGCATTGGCGATGGGATCACTCCCGTCTACGGGCATGATATCCACCAGATGGAGTAATAGTCGGGTCCGAACTAGATGACGAAGAAACCGCATCCCGAGGCCCGCTCCCTGAGAAGCTCCGGGAACAAGTCCTGGTATGTCGGCGACCACAAAATTAGCTTCCTCCGCGACACGCACGACCCCGAGATTAGGGATCAACGTCGTGAAAGGATAATCCGCAATTTTTGGTCGGGACGCCGAAATCCGGCTAATCAGCGTCGATTTTCCCGCGTTCGGCAAGCCTAGCAATCCGACATCGGCAATAACCTTTAATTGGAGGCGGAGCACCCGCGTATCGCCTGGATCGCCGGTCGTCGTTCGTCGGGGGGACCGGTTGGTGCTCGACTTAAAAAACGCGTTACCACGGCCAAATTGACCACCGCGGGCTACGCAAAACATATCGTCGGGATCGGTGATATCCCCTACTACCTCGAGAGTTTCATCATCAATGACAGTCGTTCCGATGGGGACAGCGATGTTCACGTCCGCTCCATTCCCCCCGGTACGGTTCGCGCTCCCGCCAGCGCTACCATGTTCGGCTCGAATAAGTGGCTGAAAACGAAGGTCCACCAAGGTATTGAGGGACTTATGGCCAACTACGAAGACGGAGCCCCCATTTCCCCCATCCCCACCATCTGGCCCACCCCGGGCGATATTGCGTCCACGGAAGAATGATAGGCACCCTTTGCCGCCTTTCCCCGCTTGAACACGGATGGTTACCTCATCAACAAATTTCATGGCGACACATGGGTGACAACGTAGCGAAGCGTCTAACCGGGCCCGTCGGCTATTACACTAAAGACTAGGCGGTTGTAACGCTAACGTACGTTCTTTTTAGACGACCGTGCGTCGCATAACTAACCTGGCCGTCGACTTTGGCAAAGAGCGTATGGTCTCGACCGCACCCAACGTTAAAGCCAGGGTGTATCCGAGTACCACGCTGACGAACAATAATGTTGCCGGCCAGTACGGATTCGCCGCCGTACTTCTTGACACCTAGTCTCTTAGATTCAGAGTCTCGGCCATTTCTGGTACTTCCACCTGCTTTCTTGTGCGCCATGGTTAATTCCCAGCTAGTGCGAAATCGCGGTTATCCGAACTTCAGTATAGCCCTGCCGATGTCCAGCCCGTCGGAGATAGTTCTTTCGACGCTTAAACTTGACGACTCGAATTTTTCGGCCACGCCCTTGGCTAAGTACTTCCCCCTTAACCTTACCGTCTTTAACGAACGGCGCGCCGACTTCTACATCGTCCCCGTCCGCTACAACCATTACCCGGTCAAAAACAATGTCATCGCCGGGCTCGCCCCCAAGCGTTTCTAATCGAACCACATCGCCTTCGCTGACGCGGTGCTGTTTTCCACCACTTTCAAAGACCGCAAACATGTATTCTATCCTTGAAAACGTGACCCTCATTTAACGCCAATTTCACCGGAAAGAGGCAAGCTGTACTACAATGAATTCCGTCGAGGACGAGAATTCCGGGCCCATCAAAAGGCGCGTAATTCTACGGACTAGCCATAGCGATTACAACGCGCTCAGCCGTGATCGTGCATCGTTAATTGAGCGTCTTGGAGCACCAGATATATGGGGATAACCCCGGCAGCGCAACTTGTCACGCAGATCACGAGAGGTTCTGACTTAGACGATGTCTTCAGCGTTGTCCGACACGATTTCGAAAAAGTAGATGCGCTCATTCCTCGACAGATGACCAGTGATATTGCTTTGGTAAGCGAGATAGGCCGATATATCGTAGATTCCGGGGGCAAACGCTTACGGCCACTGATCGTCTTATTGGTCGCTCGAGCGAGTGGATACCAAGGAGATGCACACGTTCGATTAGCGACCCTGGTCGAATTTCTCCATACGGCCACGCTACTTCACGATGATGTAGTTGATCGGTCCGGCCGTCGTCGCGGAAGGGCGACGGCTAACGCGTTGTGGGGAAATGCGCCTAGTGTTCTCGTGGGCGATTTTCTCTATTCGAGAGCATTTCAGTTGATGGTCGATCTAGACAGTATGGATCTCATGGCAATCATCAGCGATGCAACTAACGTCATCGCCGAAGGGGAGGTACTTCAACTAGAAAATATAGGAAACGCGGAACTCTCAGAAAACGACTATCTTGAAATCATCCGTTGCAAAAGTGCGCTTTTGTTCCAAGCGGCGGCCCATACGGCTATCGTTCTTTCCAACGACGATCCAGACACTATTAGCGGTTATCGTAATTTTGGACTTCATTTCGGGCTTGCGTACCAACTTGTCGACGATTGGCTGGATTACGCTGGCGATAGCCAGCTTATGGGGAAAAATGTTGGCGACGACCTCGCGGAAGGAAAAGTAACCCTGCCGCTCATAGCCACCATCAAAGAAGGTTCGCGCCAAGAAGCAACGTTGGTGCGCAACGCAATAAGTTCGCGTTCTGACAGACACCTTAGCGCCGTAATTAAAGCCGTGTGTAGATCCGGCGCTTTGGATTACACGAAATCTCGGGCTGAAGAGGAGGCCGGCCTAGCATTAGATTGCCTAGCGTCTCTACCTCGCAGCGTATACCGTGACGCGCTAGAGAACCTAACCACGTTTGCGACATCGCGGATGCGCTAGAAATAACTGGATTTTCTAAGGCAGAATGATCTAGTCGACCCCGCAGTCTCCTTCGTAACAGGTATCAAACGGAGTGTAGCTCAGCCTGGTAGAGCACCGCCTTCGGGAGGCGGGGG
>CAJWCW010000074.1 GCA_913030615.1 uncultured Gammaproteobacteria bacterium
AAGATAGCGCCCAGATCGAAAAGCCGTACACGCCGGCGTTAAAAGCGGCCCCGGTCATACTCGAGTCCGTTGGCTTTATAACACTAGGGTCACACCTACAGGGCAATGATCCGAGCCTGTCACGTCTGGCCAAATGAATGCTTCATCGATTCGTTTGGCTCCGCCGGGTGATGCCAGTACATAATCGATCCGCCATCCGACGTTATCTTCTCGTGCGTTTCCCCACTGACGCCACCACGTGTAGTGGCCGGGTTCGTCCTGATGTTGATGTCGAAATACGTCAACCCATCCCGCGTCCAACCAGCGATCAATTTCCGCTCGTTCTTCCGGCAAAAAACCGCTCGCTTTTCGGTTTGTAGCGGGGCGCGCCAAGTCGATCTCGGAATGTGCAGTGTTGTAGTCGCCGACAACATACACGGGCCCTCGGCGGCGCAACGATTGAACCACGTTGAATACCGCTCGATAAAAGTCCAATTTGTAGGGTACTCGGCTGTTGTCTCGGTCTTTACCGCTCCCTTTGGGAAAGTAGACGGAGACTACAAACAGTCGACCAAAGCGGGCTGCCAAGAATCTGCCTTCTTCATCGAAGCGCGGAATCGCGAGGCTGTCGATTACCTCAATCGCGGGCTGGCGTGCATAAATTGCGACTCCCGCATAACCGGGACGTTGCGCGGGTGCGAAGTATGTGTACCATCCTTCGGGTTCTCGGGTGGCTGTGTCTAATTGGTGTGGAAAAGCGCGGACTTCTTGCAGAGCCACTACGTCTGCGTCTGAGGTCTCGAGGAATTCAAGAAACCCTTTCTTGACGCAAGCCCGAAGCCCGTTAACGTTCCAACTGGCGATACGCATAAGACCATTTGAGCATGGACAGTGAATAGATTCGATCCGCTTGAGTTAGGCAGGTTGCTTCGTTTGGGCGGACCTATTGTCGCCGCTTCGTTGCTGTTCATGACGATCAACGTAACGGATATCGTGATGTCGGGACGCTACGCGTCGAGTGACTTAGCGGGCGTCGCCCTGGCGACCGCGATAGTCGGTCCGATTATCGCCCTGCTCATGGGCACGTTGAGTGGCATTACGCCGCTCGTCGCGCAACGATTTGGCGCGGGTGGTGGAGCTGCATCCAGCTATCTAGCACGTCAGGGCGTCTGGATAGGGATGGCAATTAGTTTGGTCGCGATGGTCCTGATTGCGAACGGGCACCGTGTGATCGGGTGGATTGCGGCGGGAAATTCCGTTGATGCGACGGCGGTATCCGTTGGTTATCTGCAAAACGTCATGTGGGGGTTGCCGGGATTTGCCCTCTACTCGGTGCTACGTTCAGCGAGTGAAGGGCTAGGCCGTACCAAACCCGCGATGGTGGTCGCAGCGGTCACGGTTGTTCTCAATGCGGTACTGAACTACGCGTTCATATTCGGACGCTTAGGCGCGCCAGAAATGGGTGGCGTTGGTTGTGGTGTCGCGACGGCGATTGTGCATTGGATCGCGGCAGCTACGATGGTATTTGTCGTTCGTTGGCAAAATTTCTTGCCCCCCGATTTCTTTAGACGAAGATTAACGGTCGATCGTAAACAGATGCGCGAGATTGTGAAGGTGGGTTTTCCGATCGGTTTAGCTACGTTCGTTGAGTGGGGCGTTTTTTCCCTCGTTGCCATTTGCTTAAGTCGATTCGGCGAGGCTGTCGTTGCCGCGCATTCGATTGCGACCAATATTAACGGTCTCACCTTTATGATTCCGCACGCGCTCGGGATGGCGGCGTCGATTCGGGTAGGGCATCAGGTCGGACGGCGCGATTATGATGGCGCCAAAAGAACCGGCGATACGGTACTGATCGTCACGTTTGCGTTTGCTGCCTTGATGGCGATTTTGTTGTTGATCGTTAGGGAACCGTTATCAGCCCTCTACACGCGGGATGTCGATGTCCAAGCTGTTGCTGCTCATGTCTTCGTTTTTGTCGCCGTCTATCAGTTTATTGACAACACGCAAGTTACCGCCTTGGGGACGTTGCGCGGATACAAAGACACGCGCGTGCCATTAGCCTTTGTTCTGGTCGCTTATTGGCTTTTGGCAATACCCGTAGCGCTAATCCTTGGATTTGGATGGTGGTCTGGAAACCCCATGGGTATTGATGGTTTTTGGGTTGGATTAGGGACAGGGCTATTGTTTGTCACCGTTACCCTGAACCTACGTCGAGCTCGCCTTGCTGGGGACGTTGGTCGGATTGAGCTTTTGGCTGATCGGTCCGAGTTGATTCGTTCATGACGTTGGTGCTGGTGACGGGGAACGGCGCTTCATGATCCGGGTGCGTTGGCCGTTTTGCGAAGAAAAAACATGCCGATCCGACAATCGAACTAACCGCGAACAACGTAAACGCGACTTTGAAATCGCCGAAAATGTCTGCGAGGACTCCTGCAATAATGGCACCGCTCGCCATGCCGATCATGATGATGAGCGATGAAATTCCCATGATGGTGCCGAACGACGACGCGCCGAAATAATCGGCACGGAGTGCCACCATCAATGGTCCTCGGGTTCCCCATCCAAGGCCGTGGAAAAGTGCGAACCCAACGACCATCAATGGATTTTCGGCGTACGCCACCAAGGCGAGGCCGGTCGCATGCCCCAGCATGCAGAGGCAACAAAGTAGCCGTTTGTCGAAACGGTCGCCGAGGTAACCTCCCAGCAGTTGACCAATCATTTGACATCCCGTCATGAGAGCGACAACGAAGCCTGCTTGGCGGAACGAATAATCGAGATTGATCGTGAGATGGGTGAACAAGTGCACCATGACTGCTGAGACGGTAAGCAACGCCAACGCATGACCGATTGACGTCAACCAAAAAGCACGCGTTCGAATGGCTTGAGCCGGCGAGAAATCGATGGCACGTCTCGACATGGCCACGTCGTTCGGCTTGGTTGATGGCGGCGGCGCGCCATCGGGCGTTTGCCCATAAGATTCGGGTCGGTGCCGGACGATTTGAGCGAGCGGAAGACCAACACAAATGACGATGATGCCGCTCGCAAATGCTGTGGTTCGCCAACCAAATCCTTCGAGCGCGAAGACCACAATTGGAACGCAGAGCCCACCGAGTGAATAACCCGTTTGCGACAGGGCGACGGCTTTGGCGCGATGCCGATCAAACCAGTTGACGATGGAGACCATGAGGGTGGCGAAGCCCCCAAGGCTTGAGCCAACCGCAATTAATGCAAAGGTTAGGTAGAAAGCGAGGACCGACTGAATTTGACTAAACAGCATGAAGCCGATGCCAAACATGAGCGTTCCGCTGTGGAGCACGACCCTGGGTCCGAATCGGTCACAGAGCCAGCCTTGGAAAGGCCCGAGCACGCCACTTTCAACACGCGTCAGAGCGAAAGCGCCAGCGATCAACGTCTTGCTCCAACCAAAATCTTCTTGCAGGAGTACGGCGTAAGCACCGTAGGATTGCATCCATAACGAACCGGCGAGAAGTTGAATACCACTGGTACCCAAGACGATCCACCAACCGTAAAACACGGTACCGCGGGGCCGTACAACGCTGTCAAATTTGCGTCGTAGATTGTGCACTAGAAGCTGCCTTCGCTCGTCGGGGAAGCCGTTGATCGTCGGGATACAGCGGCGTTGTGTTGCAGCATAGCATGCCGCACTTCGGCTTCTTCGGACCCGGTCAAAGCGTCGGAATGGGTTTAGCCTGGTTCGTGTATCTGGACGGTGGGGATAACGCCTTCGTTTAATGCCCCAGATCGGAAACCGCCAAGATCAAGAGAAACGAAGCGATAGCCGCAAGTGCGTACCCGTTCGTCGATGATCTCAGCTACTTCGATAGCATGTGGCATTTCCTGCGCAACGATTTCTATACGCGCCACCTCTTCGTGGTGGCGTACGCGATACTGAGTAAAACCAAGGTCGGCGAGGACATCTTCGGCTGCTTCGACCTGCGCCAAACGTTCCTGAGTGATATGTGAACCGTAAGGGAAACGGCTCGAAAGACATGCTGCCTGAGGCTTTTGGGCGTTTTCGAGACCAAGGTATTCAGCCAGCGTTCGGATATCACTCTTACAAAAATCGGTTTCGACAAGAGGAGAGCGGATACTAAAGTCGCTGGCGGCCTGCAGGCCGGGACGATGGTCGCCAAGGTCGTCGATGTTCGTGCCGTTAAGGATATAGTCGTAGTGTTCGGTTTCTGCGATTTCTTGAAGAGCGGTATAGAGTGAGGTTTTGCAGTAAAAACATCGGTTGGTTGGATTGGCGCGGTACTCGGTATTGCTGAGTTCGTCCGTGGTGATGACTCGGTGATTAAGCTTCCAACGGTCAGCAAGGTGCTGCGTGAGCGATAAGTCGCTACGCTTGAGACTCGCGGACCCCGACGTTGCAATGAGGGCGTTTTCGCCAAGTTCTGTGGCGGCAACATGAGCCACCAATGAACTATCAATGCCTCCGGAAAACGCGACCACCACGCGGCCCATTGGGCGAATATTTTCCCGCAATGCGCGATATTTATCCGCAAGCTGTTTATTTAATAATTTACTATCGTTTTCATTCATAAGCGATTGATAACATTAGCAATATATCCAGCACCGAATCCATTATCGATGTTAACGACGGAGACCCCTGGAGCACAACTCGTGAGCATGCCTAAGAGTGCTGCAATGCCACCGAACGCCGCACCGTAGCCGACGCTCGTCGGAACCGCAATGATGGGTTTATCGACGAGTCCACCAACCACGCTCGGCAGGGCACCTTCCATACCAGCAATAACAACGATGACTCGGGCCTCTCGTAATTCCTCAACCCGGTGTAACAATCGATGAATCCCGGCCACGCCAACGTCGGTAATGCGGTGAACCTCGTTGCCATAAAACTCTGCCGTCGCGCTTGCTTCTTCCGCAACCGCGAGATCACTGGTACCGGCCGTTACTACCGCAATTGAGGTCTCGGGGGTTACCGGTTGGTTTTGGATGAGGCTTGCGATGCGTGCGATTTGGTTGTACGAAGCGGCAGGGGTCACCTTAGCTAACGCTTCGTAGGCCTCCGGATAGACGCGTGTGGCTAACACGTTGTTTCCGCTTTCGGCGAGTGTTTGAAAGGCAGAGGCAACCTGATCTGGCGTTTTGCGTTCCGCGTAAATGACTTCAGCCGAACCCGTGCGTCGGTGACGATCGACATCGATGGTGGCATCCGAGGCCACCTGAAAGAACGATTCGTTAATCGCATTGACGGTTTCTTCTAGGCTCGCGTCCCCGTCACGGTATGCGTCTAGGTGCTCTTTGAGTTCACTCATGATGCCAGCTGTTGTTCGATATCGGCGTCGACGCGCCGCTTTGTCGCAAGATAATCTTGCTGATGCTTCGTCGCTAGCGCTTGGATGTCATCGTGTTCGGATTTCCAACGGATGCCGCCGTCCGGCATCTGCGAAATTTTGACCCGCACGGATCCAAGGCTGGTTTCAAAAATGCGTTCTTCACGCGGGAGCATGTGTTTGGTGACGGGATGAATCCGCACGCCGAGCGTCGTCGATCCAGCGAACAACTGGCTTATGACTGGATCTTTGTCGACGGGAGCGACAAGCACAGAGACCCGAGTACCCGGCCTCGATTTCTTCATGATCATCGGCGTAAAGAAGACGTCCTTCGCCCCGGCAAGAAACAGCGCGTCCATCAGTGGTTGATACGCTTCGGGGTTCATGTCGTCGATGTTGCACTCGATTTCGAGATTGGTTTCACTTTCCAGTGTCGTTTCGATCTCACCCAGGCTCAGACGTAGGACGTTGGGTACTTCGAAGTCCTTCACGCCGATTCCGTAGCCGATGTCGGTCGTTGAGAATATCGCGGGCGTTTCGAAATCATCGACCACGGTCTTGAGGATTGCAGCGCCGGTGGGCGTGGTGGCTTCGGATGACACCCTGCCACGGCTCGTTGGGATGCCCTTTAGAATTTCAGCGGTGGCGGGCGCGGGCACCGGCATGACGCCGTGGGCGCATCGGACTGTGCCACTCCCGAGTTCAACAACTCCACAATAGACAAGGCTTGGATCCAAGTAGTCGATGCCGATGGCGGCCGAGACGATGTCAACGATGGAGTCGGTCGCACCCACTTCATGAAAGTGCACTTGGTCCGGCTCAATGCCGTGGATGGCACCCTCCGCCACTGCGATGTTCGTGAAAATGTCAGTCGCGAGTTTGGTCACGTGGTCGGAGTACTTGGCGGCATCGATCATGTTTAAGATCGTTGGCAGGTGTCGATGTTCCGGTTCGTTGGAGGTGTCGACAACCACGCTAGCGTGGGTCCCCGTGATACCCATTTTGCTTCCGCGCTCGGCTGTTAATCGAAATTCGCTACCAAGATGAAGGCGATCCAGTTCTTGGCAGAAGTATTCGTGCGGTACGCCGATATCGATAAGGGCGCCTATGTGCATGTCCCCCGATATTCCGCTGAAACACTCGTAAAGAAGACCTCGAGCCACTAAGCGAGCATCCGATGGGTTGGTGCGCAAAATTCATCAATCTTGATGCCGTGGGAGCATGCCTGTCGACACGGTTCGCCTGAACAATTGAGGCACGCGGAAGCGTTGGTCTCGATTTTGGCGTATTCGTCTCGCGCGAGTTCGACGTCTTGATAGTCGGTCGCGTACATGCGCGTTCGTAGCACATCGGCGATGTCGACACCGAACGGGCATGCCCCGCTGCAATCGTTGCAGGCGTGACGACAATAACTGGAGCCATTTAATTTGGCATAGCGTTGAAGAAGTTCAAGATCGCCGAATGCGAGTTCGTGCGACCCCGACGCGCCTAAGTACTCGTCGATTCGCTCCCGATCGCGCATGGTGATGACCAAGGCGTCGACGTCGGCATTCGATAAAACCCAACGAAAGGCTGCCTGAGCAAAGGTCGTGCCTTGGGTTTCATAGGGTCGCATATCGTTCAGCCGTGCCCCGTGAAGCGTCTTCATGACCACGGTGCCTACATCGAGCTCCTTTGCCTTTTTTAAGACCCGTGGCAAATCGGGTTGTTTGGCGATCCAGTTGACGGAGCGTGTGAGTCTGGAAAGGAATTCGGGGTCCTGGTTGAAGTTATACGCAACTAAAATCACGTCGACCATGTCCTGGTCGAGTGCGTAATCAAGGCAATTCACTAAATAACCGGCGTGGCCAGACATGCCGACAAAACGGATCTTTCCTTGCTTCTTCGCGAGTTCAGCAAACTCGTGCCACTCTGGGCTCTTTAAGCGGTTGATGTCGTTCACCGCATGCGCCATGTAGACGTCGACGTAATCCGTTTTTAGCCGGGTCAACGATTCGTCGAGGTGGGACATCATTTGCTGTTTTGACCAATCTGCTTTGCCTTCGACTTTAGAGACCAGCACCACTTTGTCGCGCATCCCTTGAAAGACGTTGCCGAGTACCTGTTCCGCAGCGCCACGGGTGTAGCCGTAGGCGGAGTCGAAGTAATTGATGCCACGATCAAGTGCGTGGCGCACGACGTCTTCTTGACCGGGTCTCAATGCGGCCGAGCCAAAAGAGATATCAGAAATTTGAAGGTTGGTACGTCCCAGCCTGCGGTAGCTTTGTACTTCGTTGGGACCTTTGTTGGGAGGCGTGTTCGATGCGTGGGTTGCAAGACTCGTGGCCGCTCCGGTTAGGGCGGTCCATCGAAGAAATTCTCTTCGATTCGGTTGCTTAGATTCACTCATCCGCGTTCACCCGATTGGTTTGCGATGCGCTAAGCGTACTCTTGGGTCGATTTGTCGTCGAGTTACGAGAAATCGACCCAGAAGTCTTGTGCCGTCGACGTTGCCTCCGTCGCGTCGTGAATCTAAGGTCTTGAGTAGGTTAAAGTTGATCGAACGTCACTTTGGGGAACACGATGAATCGATATAACACGGTCTTTTCTATGCTGGTGCTTGTCGTCGGCCAAGTCGCGGTCGCCGATGCACACGAACAGTGCGAGCCGTCTCGTTGGGGCGCGGACGACGAAATCGGAAGTGCCAACTTGATTACGCCGGCGAGTGTGGCAGAGGCCTCAAAATTGGTGACGACGGGGCGTACCTACAGTCTCGGTATCACGATCGATTCGACGACGCCCGCGTTCCCGCCCCGTTCGTTGTCGTTACAGGTGGTGCAGCCCAACCAGCAAGGAGGACAGGTTCCTATCCCTGGAGCCAGTTATAACGACGATGTGTTTCAAGGTTGGTTTGGTATTGGATCGCAGATTGACGGTTTAGGGCACCTCGGGACCGACGATGGACATTACTACAATTGCAATCACCTCAAGGACTTCGCCCCCATCACGGGTCTTACGAAAATGGGTATCGAAAAAATTCCGCCGCTCGTTGCGCGCGGCGTGGTGCTCGATATGGCCGGACACTTTGGCGTTGAATCGATGGAGGCTGGTCAATACTTTGGTGTGGACGACGTAAAAGCGGTTGCGAAGCGTCAAGGAACGCCGTTGCGACGAGGCGACGTCGTACTTTTCCACACGGGCTGGACGGACGCCAAATTGAATTCGGAACCCGACGTCTGGGGATCGGTCGAGCCCGGGCAGTCGGAAGAAGTGGCTCGCTACATGGCCGATCTGGACGTCCTTGCGGTGGGTGCCGATACGTGGGGCGTAGATGTGGTACCGCCGCAGCACGAGTCTCGTCCTTTTTATGGACACGTCATTTTGCTAAAGGAACACGGCATTTACATCTTGGAGACGATGAATACCGGTCCGCTGGTTCGCGACGGCGTGTTTGAATTTATGTTTGTTTTAGGTCAGGCGAAGGTCCGGGGTGCAGTGCAAATGATCATCAACCCGGTTGCGATTCGATGATCAGGACGTCGGTTGAATAGCTGGGTAAATTAGGGAACTTGCCATGCCCATGAACGTGCTTGGAATGATCGGCGTTGAGCGGCCGCGATCAGATTCCACGGTCCACATCATTGGTGGCGGCGTCGATCCTGAGTACGTCGTCGAATTCACCAAGGCGCATGAAGACGCCGACTTTGACGCGGTCCTCGTAGGGCACACGTCCGCGTCGGCGGACGGATTTCTTGTTGCGATGCATGCCGCCCAAGCCACCGACCGCATTCGGTTCCTCGTGGCGCATCGTCCGGGGTTCGTGAACCCGACCCAAGCGGCTCGCCGAGTCGCCACCCTTGATCAACTGATCAAGGGGCGCGTATGGCTACACATCATTACGGGCGGCATGGATTTTGAACAAAGACGAGACGGTGATTTTCTTGAGCACGATGAACGTTATGCGCGCACGGATGAATATCTAGAATTGATGCGGCGTGTTTGGACCACTGAAGAACCCTTTGACTTTGACGGACGGTTTTATCAGGCGGAGCGCGTTTCGTCCGAGGTTACCTGCTGGCAAGAACCCCACGTGCCGCTGTGGTTTGGGGGGATTTCGGATGCGGCGATTCCTGTGGGCGCGCGCCACTGCGATATGTATGCGTTATTTGGCGAGCCACGTGCGGAGATCGCGGCACTCATGGAACGTATTGGGGGGGTCGCCGAGACCTATCAGCGGAGCCTCGAATTCAATGTTTCGTTTCGTCCGATTATTGCTGATACGGAGGAAGCAGCGTGGGAAAAGGCCCGGAAAATTCTGGCCGGAGTGGAGCAGGAATCACGTCAATTGTCGTCGCGCATCCCTGAAGCCGAGACGGCCCGTCGCCTGGTGAATTTAATTGATGGTGGCGAAGTTCAGGATGAACGACTCTGGGTGCCGATTGCGGCTGCTTCGGGTGGTAGTGGCAATTCGACGGCGCTGGTCGGTACGCCCGATCAAGTTGCTGAAGCCATTGTGCGGTATTACGACCTGGGTGTTCGCGGGGTGCTCATCCGTGGATTCGATCCCTTCCATGATACGGTGGCGTACGGACGCGAGCTGATTCCGGCGATTCGAACAATGGTGGCGGAAAGGGATGCGAACCAACGAGCCCTTGCCTAGCCGACGGAATTCGTTTTAACGACTAGGCTTACTGACCCATAAGACGTTTCATTTCGGCAGCGACCAACCAGATGCGATCCTGACCCCAAGTACAAAAAGTACGTCCTTCGGCGTCGCGTAAACGAAAACTTGGGACGCCCCATAGTCCCAGTTCGTCGACGAGCACGCGCTGGTTTTCTTCGATCTCAGCGACCCATTGATTTGTATCCAGGTGTTTTTTCCCTTCGGGCCACGACAAGCCTGCGAATTCAACGATTTGCCTTAAGCCATGATTGTTCGCAGCGTTTACCCCGCGACTGAAGGCGTTGACCAGAAACGACGATAGGAACTCAATTTCTCGGTTCATCGATCGAGCCCAGGGATAAAGCGAGTAGGCGCGTCGTACGGGAGCGCCGATGGGATCGTAAAGATCGCCGAACGGTATACCGTATGCGTCGGCCTCTCGTGCGGTGTCGGTCATAATGTAGCGACCTTTTGCCATGGTTGCGGGTACACCGCGCATCACCATAGGTAAGACCGGTCGGATCTGCAGTTGGACGCCGGTTGATTTCGCCAAGGCTATGGCGCGATCAAAGCCAATGGCCGTGTAGGGACTCCGAAGCGAGGGAAATATTTCAAGGGAGAGTTTTGACGCATCTTCCGGACCGCTTTCGGTTGGTCGAGGAAAGAGTAGGTGGTCGCTGGGCCGATCACAGAGCTCGCAGAGCAATGACTCGAGTAGATACAAACGATCGAGGCCCCAGTACCAATTACCCTCAAAACACACGGTGGCCGATGAAAAGTGACCGAGCCGTCGTCGTAGCTTGTTACCTTCTCGTGTTGGCGGGGACGTTGTGCGAGTTGCAGCCCCCGTCTTAGGGGTTTCGATCAGCGCACCGAACGACGCGGCCTTATCGAGAAACTGGTCTTGCGGGACTGAGGAGAGTTCGACTTCGCATCGTTCAATGTCGGTGGCCGATGCTTCTCGGGTATCCATAATCAGGCCGTAATGCGGTGCGATTTGTCCGGCATCGCGTCGCGCGTATTCGTGGAGCAAGGCTGGTTCCGGTGCGTTCATGCTGTCGGGTGGCGACACTACGTGACTCTGGATGTCGACGGGATATGCTGTCGCGATCTGTCTCAAGGCAAGGGCGACAAGATAGCTGTGGGGATCGTCCACTTGATGGAAGTAGTCCAGACGAAACGGCGGTTTGGTTGATGCTCGGATTGCGTTTTGATGGGCGCGGTAACGCTTCACCATGCGTCGCTCAGCGAGCGAAGTCAGGTACCTAAGTGGCGCGGGTGGATTGTTGGTTGATGCAAGATTCACGGGTTGATCCGGCGTTGGTATCGCAAACTATAGATGGATGAATTGCGTAGATCGTACCAGTTGCCATTGGTTCGGCGTCGCGGGTCCGATACATTACACGGTCTATATGGGAGGAAATCATGGCTGAGTACGAAAACGTATTAATGGATCGGGCCGGCACCGATGACAGGGTCGGGATCATCACACTGAATCGACCGGAAAAATTGAATGCCTTGTCGCAGGAGCTTTTGTATGACTTTGACGGGGCACTTCACGACATGGAGGCCGACCATACGATACGTGTCATTGTGGTGAAAGGTGCGGGTCGAGCCTTCAGTGCTGGATACGATCTAACTCCTTCGCAAAAGACTGGTGCCGACGCCGTAGTACGCCGCCACCGAGGTGTGGACGACAAAGGACGACGTTTGCTTATGGGCATACGTACCGGTATGCAACAAATTACCGACATCCATATGTATTTTTGGAACATGGCGAAAGTGACGATTGCGCAGGTCCACGGATACGCGGTCGCAGGCGGTTGTGAGATGGCCATGATGGCCGACTTGGTGGTGGCAGCGGACGATGCTCAACTCGGGCATCCCGGACTTCGCGGGTTGGGTACTTCGCGAACGGGCGTTATCTGGCCGTTGGTCATTGGAATGCGCAAAGCCAAGGAGCTCTATTACACCGGCGAGAACGTCACGGGGACCGAGGCCGAAGAGATTGGCATGATCAATTACGCCTGGCCGAAGGAAGAATTAGAGGATCGAACTCTCGCGTTCGCGGATCGACTGGCCACCATGTCAGCGGATCATCTCGCGATCTTGAAGCTCAACATGAATCGGTTTTACGAAAATATGGGCATATATTCTTCCGTACGGAGCAGTACTGATCTCGATGCTGCGGGCCAGTTCACCGAGTTTTCCTACGATTGGCAGGAGAAAATGCGGGAAGAGGGACTGAAGGATGCGCTGCAATGGCGTGACGGTCCGTTCCGCGACACCGACACCTATAA
>CAJWCW010000075.1 GCA_913030615.1 uncultured Gammaproteobacteria bacterium
TTGAGTCGACTCGCGCCGTGGATGCAGCCGGGGTTCGACTATGTCAGTTCTTTAAAGACAACTGGACGACTACCCCACGCGCTACTGATTGCTGGCCCGGGTGGTTGCGGAGAAGCACAACTGGCGGGCGAGATTGCGCTGATGCTGATAGATCGTAGTGGCGATCCGCGTGCGATTGCGCATCCAGATTATCGTTGGATCGAAGCAGACAACGGTGCCATTAAGGTCGATCAGATTCGAAATCTCATCGACTTTATGCAACAAACCGCTCAGGCGGGGGCTCTGAAAGTGGCGGTGCTGGAAGACGCTCAGAAAATGAATCTGAACGCCGGGAACGCATTGCTAAAGATTCTCGAGGAACCGCCGCTCGGTGGCCACCTGATATTGGTAACTGAAGCAAAGAGCGCGATGTTGCCCACCGTCATCAGTCGTTGTCAGCAAGTTTCAATTAAAAGACCAACGCGAGAGGTTGCGGTGAGGTGGCTTTCGGAGCAAGACCTAACCGCTGACGCGGTTGAACCGCTATTGATTGAATACGGGCTCGCGCCTTTTCACGTTCTTGAAGCGATTCATGCGGAGAGAAAGTCGCTCTGGCCTGCTCTCAAGGCTGCGAGGGATCGACGGAATAGTGTGAGCAACGTTGTTGATAGCTTGCGCAACGAAGACCTCGTCGAAATTTTGGCTCGGTGGGCACGATTTCTGCATCGATTGGTCGTCGAAGATAGAGTCGGATCCGAGGGCACGGATTTCTTTGACGACCTGATCGACACGAGGCGCATGGCCTTGTCGAACTCGGGATTGAATCGCCCGTTGCAGTTGGAACGCTTGATGTTTAAGTGGCGCGAATTAATTATCCGAGATCGCCAGAAAAATTGATTGGAGCGGGCGACGCACGAGGGCGTTCCGTACGAATTAAGGTGTTAATTCCTGACGAATTCCGCTTCGAATAATCGGTAATGGGTTTCAACCATGCCGAGCTGACGGTAGGTCGCTTGCGCGCCATCATTATCCTTTTCGACGTACAGACGGAGACCCGCCGCCGTAGGGTCTTCTGATGCGAGGGAGAGAACGTGATGATGCATTGCCGAGTACACGCCAAGACGACGGTGCGAGGAAGCAACGTAAACGCTCTGGATCCACCAAAATCGACCGTTACGCCAATCGCTCCATTCCCAGGTGAGCATCAGCGTTCCCACCGGTTCGCCGGCAATTTCGGCGACGATGTAAAGAGCAAGGTCGTCAGATGAAAGGGCGGTGGCAATCCCGTGTCTCAAAGTGTTCTCGTCTAGACCTTTGTCTTCACTTTCGGAGGCCATGGCGATCTGAAATCTGACCAATAATTCGAGGTCTGAATCGGTCGCCGGGCGTATAGCTATATTGTTAGAGATCGTCATGTGCTATCGACGCGAATCGTTTGCAACGAGTTTCATCGTGACAACGCTTCGTCGAATACAGGGCGTGTTAGGTTTTCGTGACCGTCTTGTGTGGCCAGAATGTTGTCCTCGATCCGAATGCCACCGAAAGGCACAAATGATTGAACGCGGTCTCGATTGATATCGGTAGGATTTTCGACGGTGTCAATGAGCATCGGGATGAAATAAATCCCGGGTTCGACGGTGAAGACTTGATTGGCCTCGATTTGCCGGTTCAAACGCAAGTTGGGGAAGCGGTCCGAGGGGCTCGTACTTTCGGCTTGATGGGTTGTTAATTGACCGCCAACGTCGTGGGTCTGCAAGCCGAGTAAATGACCAAGGCCGTGTGGGAAAAAAGCATCGGTTATCCGTTGATCGAACGCCGCTTCTGCAGAACAAGTCACGAAGCCAAATGCGACCAACAGTTCGGCGACATCGTGATGCATTCGTTCGTGTAGATCTAGGTAGCTTAGTCCTAGACCAATATCGCCGATTAGGGCTTGTTGTTTCTCGTCGAGTGCGTTGATGAGACTGTCGAAATCGTCCCCGGGCGTTGCACTGTAGGTTCTCGTAATGTCGCTGTGATACCCATTAAATTTACCGCCCGCGTCGATCAAAAAACTGTGTACGCGCTTGGGCGTCGCTCTATCGTAATGCTGGTAGTGAAGGGTTCCAGCATGTTCGTTCAACGCGATGATGTTCGGGTAGGGAAGCTCGCTTTCGGTTTGCTTGCTCGCGTCAAGGTAAGCCATGTGAATGTCGAACTCGCTGGCTCCCGACAAGAATGCGCGATGCGCCGCCAGATGTCCGCGCACGCCAATTTCAGTGGCTCCCTTCATGTTGATAATTTCAAACTCTGTTTTAAACGAGCGACCGTAATCGAGCTGGTCGATGAATGGCCCGATATCGTCTGTCGTAATGACGAGATTGTTGGCGAGTTCCGTGTCAGGTCCAACGTAGGCAATGTTGGTCAATGCACGCGTTGCCGCAACGATACCCTCGATTTGATTTTCTGATTCTTGGTATACCTCGACGTCAAAGACGCCGTCGGTCCAGGGTGGGACCGAGGGTGGCACGTACCAAAAGTCATCGGGCTGGTAAAAAAATAATTTTGGCGTCACGCCAGGACAAACGAGTAATACCGCATCTTCGGTCAGGGGTTCGGGTACCCACCGTGCGAAGTGAGGGTTCGGTCGGAATGGGGGACTTTGATCGTCGGCAAAGTAATACGAGTTAGTTCCGGCAGGGACGAGCGCGGCGTCGAACCCATGTTCATCCAGTGCGCGCGCCCATTTCGCACTTAGTGATTCGATGTGGCGACTGAAGCTAGTCCGATCGAAGCTCAAAATAATTCCCGTTGATCTCAACAATGTCTTGGAGATTGTAGCCTAGGCTGTGATTGTCGCTGCTCTTCATGATATACATAGCCGCTATTCCAGCGCGCAATAACGGGGAGCACTATGGGTGATTATGCCTACGCGGCACCTACGAGCCTTGAAGAAGCTCTGTCGGTGCTTGAGTCTCAGGCAAACGATGGACAACGTACCCAGATACTTGCAGGGGGCACCGATGTTCTGGTGCAGATGCGATCCATCGACAAAGAACCACGCACTCTTGTTGATATAAAACAGATAGCCGAGACCAACGAGTTATCTATTGGTGCCGACGAGATCTTCATCGGTGCGGCGATACCGTCCGCAGCGCTTAACGAGAACGATGAACTCAAGGGGCTTCTTCCAGGGCTCATCGAGGCTGCAGATCTAATTGGTTCGACCCAGATCCAAGGACGCGCCACTATCGGTGGGAACCTCTGCAATTCGTCTCCGGCGGGCGACACGATTCCAGCGCTAGTCGTTGTCTCGGCAGTGTGTGTGATCGCTTCACCCGGTGGCTCTCGAGAGGTTGCGGTGGGAGATTTTGTGACCGGTGTCGGACAGAATTGTTTGGGATCGAACGAATTTCTTGTGGGTCTCAAGATTCCACGGCCCGGAAACAACTCTGCTGACGCGTACTTGCGGTTCATTCCGCGTACTGAAATGGATATTGCAGTTGCGGGAGCGGGCGTCGCGCTTACGCTTGACGACGGCGGGACTTGTACGTCGGCCAGGGTCGCGATTGGGGCCGTTGCTCCGACGGTACTTTTAGTTGAAGCGGCCTCGGCGGCATTGGTTGGAACGAAAGTTGATGATGACGCGCTTAACGCGGCCGCAGCGGCGTGTTCCGATGCGGCGTCACCGATCACGGATAAGCGCGGTACGGTCGAATACCGCAAGAAAGTTGTGGGCGTCCTTTGCAAGCGCGCGGGCGGTATCGCACGCGATCGTGCTTCCAGTTAGTAGGAGAATTAAATGAGTAAATTACACGTAACCACCAGCGTAAATGGACAACCAGAAGAAGTCCTTTGCGAGCCTCATCAATCACTCCTTGACGTGTTACGCGATGAGCTTGGGTTGACTGGCACCAAAGAAGGTTGCTCGACAGGGGACTGCGGTGCTTGTTCGGTGACGTTGGATGGACGCCTGGTTTGTTCGTGCTTGGTTCTTGCCGCGGAAGCAGAGGGTAAAGAGGTAGGGACGATTGAGGGAGTTGCGAATCCAGATGGTCTACACGTACTACAACAGAAGTTTTTGGAGCACGCCGCATTGCAGTGCGGCATTTGTACTCCTGGATTCATCGTTGCAGCAAAGGTTCTTTTAGAGCGCGATCCCAATCCAGACGAAACGACCATTCGATACTGGCTTGCGGGCAATCTTTGTCGTTGCACGGGCTACGACAAGATCATTCGCGCTGTCCAGGACGCCGCGACCGAATTAGCACACGAAGCATAGGGGATACGAGATGGCAGAAGCTCACGATCTGAAAGTAATTGGGACTCGACCGGTACGTCCTGACGGTGTGGAAAAAGTCACAGGACGCGCAAATTTTGGTGCGGACCTGTACTTGCCGGGCATGATCCATGGCAAGGTTTTGCGGAGCCCATACGCGCATGCACGCATAAAGAGTGTTGATGTTTCGGGCGCGCTCGCGATGGAAGGCGTACTGGCAGCCGTATCCCGTAGTGATTTTCCCGAGGAGACAGACGATCTCGGCCAAAATGTAATTGCGCGGGACAAGGTCCTCTACCACGGACACGCCGTTGCCGCGGTCGCTGCGAGTACACCGCTATTGGCGGAACAGGCACTGGACGCAATCAAAGTCGATTACGACGTGCTTGAGCCGGTTCTTTCGATCGATCAGGCGATTGCGGACGGCGCGACGTTAGTCAACGAACAAATGCATACCAACGGTGATGCCTCGCAGCCCGCAAGTAACATTGCAGCGATTACCAAGTTTGAGCGTGGTGATGCTGAGAAAGGGTTTGCTGAAGCCGATGTCGTCGTCGAGGGCGAATTCCGAGTGCCGATGGCACACCAAGGCTATATTGAACCGCATGCCTGTACGGCGACCATTAACGAAGAGGGTAAAATTACGGTTTGGTGTTCCACACAAGGACACTTTGATGTTCGAACACAGACTGCGGCGATACTCGGCACAAGCATCAGCAAGATAAAAGTCATCGCTTCTGAAATTGGTGGCGGATTTGGCGGCAAGCTAAGTGTCTACCTTGAGCCACTTGCGGTGAAGTTGTCGGAACTCTCGAATCGTCCTGTTCGGATGGTCATGAACCGGGAAGAAGTTTTCCGAGCCACCGGCCCGACCTCAGCGACGTGGTGCAAGGCAAAAGTTGGTGCAAAGAAAGATGGCACCATCACCGCGGCGACGGCCTGGCTTTCCTATGAGGCGGGAGCGTTCCCTGGCGCACCAGTGGGTCCTGGCTGTATGTCGGTGCTGGCGCCGTATGACCTCGAGAATTTCAGTATCGAAGGTCTTGACGTATTGGTGAACAAACCCAAAGTTGCCGCTTACCGAGCACCGGGAGCGCCTCAGGCCATGCACGCGATGGAATGCGTGATCGATGATCTTGCTCGTGAACTTGGCATGGACCCGATTGACTTGCGGCTTAAGAATGCTGCTGATGAGGGAACCCAGGCTCCGTATGGTCCTAAATTCCCTGCGATCGGGCTGAAAGCATGCCTTGAGGCTGCTAAGGCACATCCCAATTACACGGCTCCGGTACCTGAGGGTTGCGGTCGTGGGGTGGCGTGTGGTTTTTGGTTCAACATCGGGATGCAATCCAGCGCCGAAGTATTGATTCGCGAGGACGGGACCGTGATCATCAATGAGGGGAGCCCCGACATCGGCGGATCGCGCGCTTCGATGTGCCTGATGGCGGCCGAGACGCTAGGAATTCCCTACGACAGAATTAACGCGCATGTGGCCGATACGGAGAGTACGGGCTATTGCAACATGACGGGCGGTAGCAGAACGACGTTCGCGACCGGGATGGCCGTGGTCCAGGCCTGTGAAGACATCATCGCCCAGTGCAAGGAGCGTGCCGCGATGACGTGGGACATTGACGCTGACCAGGTCGATTGGGACGACGGACAAGCGGTGCCGAAACCGGGCGTTAATGCCGACGTCGACCCGCTATCGCTCGCAGACATAGCCAAAACCTGGGGACGTACTGGGGGCCCGATACTTGGGCGCGCCAGTGTAAATGCGCAAGGTGCGGGTGCCGGGTTTTCGGTTAATTGGACCGACCTGGCGGTGGATCGCGAAACCGGCAAGGTCGATGTGAAAGCATACACTGCGATTCAGGATGCCGGTCGTGCGATACATCCGGCATACGTTGAAGGGCAGATGCAGGGCGGAGCGGCGCAAGGTCTGGGCTGGGCGCTTAATGAAGAGTACATCTATGATGATAATGGCGTGATGGAAAACGCGGGCTTTCTTGACTATCGCGTTCCGGTCGCCTCCGACTTGCCAATGATTGATACGCAAATTGTTGAGGTTCCTAATCCGACGCATCCGTACGGTGTGCGTGGTGTGGGTGAGACTCCAATCACGGCACCATTGGCCGCGACGTCGAATGCGGTGCGCGATGCGCTAGGATTTCGTGTGTCGGAACTGCCTATGTCGCCACCGCGGTTACTCGAGGCGATTGATTCGCAGGAAGGCTGACACACGGGAACGAAGGGGGTGGCTTCTATGGCCCCCCTCACGTTGTTTGCCCATCCATGATTAAGGTCGTGTTTCCTGATCATCTCATGCCGAACACGGAGGGCGTGAGGGAGACCGAGGTAGATTGCGATAGTTACCGTTCGTTGGTGCGTGAGTTAGAAAAACGCTGGCCAGGGATTGAGGACGTACTGGCGAAGACGGCAGTTGCGATTAACGGTCAAATCTATCAGGACGCCTGGTTAGAAACGATAGAGCCGTCCAGCGAAGTATTTTTCATGCATCGAATCGAAGGCGGTTAGGACTGCGTTTTCAGTTCCAATACGGAAATCCCGAGTACTAGTGATAGCGAATGGGTAAAAGTCGAGATCCGTCTTGCCTAAGTTGATCAATCTGGGTTCGCTTTGTGTCGACAACGTGTATTCCGTCGATACGATCGCAACCGTGGGCGAAACTGTCGCCAGTCGGAACCACGCGGTTTTCCCGGGCGGCAAAGGGCTAAATCAATCGTTGGCAGCGTCGAAAGCCGGCGCAGAGGTTCACCATATTGGTTGTGTTGGTGAGGACGGGAATTGGCTCAAGGAAATACTGGCTGAAGCAGGTGTGAACGTGGGCAATGTACGTCGGATTGAGACGCCGTCTGGGCACGCGGTTATCCAAGTGGATTCGGCGGGACAGAATTCTATTGTGATCAGCGGTGGCGCCAATCGCTCGATTCAAGTGCTAGACCGCGACGCTGCTTTCGCGTTAATAAAGCCGGGCGACTGGTTATTGCTGCAAAACGAAATTAATGACATCGAGGACGTGCTCCAGGAGGCTGGTGATCGCGACGTCAACGTCGCATTCAATGTCGCGCCCGTGGATGGCCGCGAACAGAATTATTGCCTCGATGCCGTTCGTTTGCTGATCGTTAATGAGGTCGAAGCGGCAGCGTTGGCTCGAGAATCCGTCCCCGATGATGCCCTTGACGCGTTATGTGGTCGTTATCCAACGGCTCACATTGTATTGACGCTCGGCCGAGACGGATTACTCCATGGGATCGGGGATCATCGTGAAAAACTTGCTGCCTACAGGGTTGAAGCCGTGGACGAAACTGCTGCAGGCGACGCGTTCGTTGGGTATTTAATGGCCGGACTCTTATCGGGAGAGGGGTATGCGAAGGCTTTGATACTGGGCTCTGCTGCGGGTGCGTTAGCCGTGACTCAAGAGGGCGCGGCGAGTTCGATTCCCAAGTACTCGGACGTCTTGGCGATGCAGAATTCGAGCTAGAAACGAATTCCGGTCGCTTTCTCTAGGTCTTTGATGGCTTGGTCTTCTTCGACGACCTTGATGGTGGTCATGCCGAGTGCCTTGGCAGGTTTCAGATTGATACCGAGATCGTCTAGAAAAACACAACCATCCGGCCGCACGCCCATCCGGTCGCAGGCGATTTCGTAAATGCGAGGGTTGGGTTTTCGAACACCTTCAACGCTGGATTCGACGATGACGTCAAATAGCGCCATGACCGATTGAGATGCGGTGGCTTTGGCTTCGTCCCTCGCCATGCTCGGGCCTTCGCCGGACTTCATGTTGTTGGTAATGCAACCCACTTTGAAGTGTTGCTTGCATTTTTTTAGAACGCCGATCATGCGAGGTCGCAATTCGCCGGAGAGTAGTTCGAGCACATGCATGCCGCGCACGGAATGCCCTAGCGACTCACTTTCTTGCTCAAATAGTTGATCGAATCGTTCGACCGTAACGGCGTTCGATTCGAATTGCGCCCACGCATTGGTCGTGGGATTGGTTGAATTGACTCGTCGAATGAAGTCTTTGGGAAGGTTGTGGGCGGCTTCGAATCGGTTGAACGCTTCAAAAGGGCTGGTCGTAAAAACGCCCCCAAAGTCCCAAAGAATGGCTTCGATAGGCGTCACGGGGTTCAATTCTCTTGATCGAGGAGGAACGCGTTAATTTCTCGAACGAGGGTCTCGGGATTGTCGATTTCGGGTAAGTGCCCCGCATCCTCAATCTCGATCGTGCGTACGGCCCCCTCGATACCTTCGGCGAAAACGGCGTTATAGGCAGAGGGAAGGACCCGATCCTCCGCCCCGCGGACCAATAAGGTTGAGTTGTGGATCCGGTGAAGGCGTGACGTAACGCCCGTGTTACCGAAAGGAAAAAGAAACCGTGCTGCTGCTTCCATCGATCGTGTCTGCAATATTGACCACTCGATTTCATCGCCGTCTGCCGGCTTCTCCCATATAGCATCCCACCGCTCGGGGTGGCTGCAGACAAGATTAGGAATACTTTTAGGGCCGGGTACCTGTGCCCAAATATCCGCGGCTGGGTCGTCCTCGAGGAAGACGCCAAACGGTGCGATGAGGACTAGGCGTCGGACTTGGGTTTCGACGAGGCTCGCGATTTCGCATGCAAGCGCACCGCCGACGGAACTGCCGATAAGATCGAACGTTGGTTCATCCAGTAATTCGAGAGTTTCGAGCGTGTGGACAACCCAATCGTATAGGGAATCGAGGTGCCTAAATTCGGTGGCTCCAGGGAACCCAGGTAATGAAGGCACGATGACGCGGCGGTTTTTTGCCAGGGCCTCCAGGAATGGAGTCCATGCGGGGACGCCACCGATCCCAGCTAGAAACACGACGGGAACGTCGCTATTGCCGTCCTCTAAGACGCGAACTTCTCGGTCTCGTATCGTTAACGATCGGGTCTCCGGCATTAAGCGACCTCAGCGGGCAAAGAACGATCGCTGAGCGGTTGCGGCCACCACGCGTCATTCCATTGATCGTCGAACAGGTCTGAGATCTGCGGCATAACGCGTTCGGCGTACAGCTTGGTATTGTATTTAGCTAAATCGGTCGACATGTTGCCGAATTGACAAAGCAACATCAGATGGCCAACGTTCAGATTGGTACAAACTTCACGGATTCTTTCGGCGACTTGGTCGGGATCGCCAGCGATGACATAGCCGAGATCCAGGATGTCCTTCCACTCGCGCGCGGCTCCGGCGGGACCCGAGGATTTTTGCGCCGCAAGCGCCACCTGCGATTGAACTTTGGCACGAATGGTCGCTTCGGACTGGTACCCGGCCGGCGATGCCCACTTGGGATTGACGTGGAGGCATCGTCCGTAAAAGTACTCGGCCGACTCCTTGTAGAGTTCAAGCGCTTCTTTTTCTGTTTCTCCGACCGCTACAAATTGTAGGAATCCTGCGCGGTATGGGTTTCGGTCTTTACCGAGCTTGTCCATTTCGTCCCAAAATCCTTTCATGGTGGCTTCGCCGGCCTTGTAACCAAAGTACGAGAGATAGCAGTAGACGTAATCCATCTCGGCACACCAGCGCCAGGTTTCAACGGACCCGCCTCCCGGTATCCACACGGGCGGGTGCGGCTTTTGTACGGGTCGTGGCCACACGTTCACGTATCGGAGTTGGTTAAACCGACCGTCAAACGAAAAGGTTTCGTCTTCCTGCCAAGCCTTCATGACGATGTCGTGGGCCTCGTAGTAACGCTCACGCAATTTGGACGGGTTCTGTGCATACGCGAAGATCGTGTCCATCGGCGTCCCGACCGGGAAGCCAGCGATTAATCGACCGCCCGACATACAGTCGAGCATCGCAAATTCTTCGGCGACCCTGGTGGGTGGGTTGTATAACGCAAGCGAGTTGCCCATGACGCAAATCGCGGGTTTCGTGGTGCGTCGAGTAAGTGTGGAGGCGATCAGGTTGGGCGAAGGCATCAGGCCGTAGCCGTTTTGATGGTGTTCGTTACAACAGATTCCATCGAAACCTAATTGGCCTGCATATTCGAGTTCGTCGAGGTACTCGTTGTAGTGTTGATGAACCCGCTTGGCGTCAAGCAGCTTTGAGTTAATGTCAACCCAGACGGATGGGTGGGTATCCCTAAAGTCATCGGGTAAGTCTTTGTACGGCATTAAATGAAACCAGAGGTTTTTCACGTTTCCCCTCGCACGATTTCGATTGGACCACTTGATCGTAGCACGTCCGATTTGGCCAACGCTTAGCCGCAGTTGTCTACGATTTCATTTCAATTAGAAAAGGGGTTATACGGTAAGTCGAGCTATAGTCAGCGGAGAATTCCGAATTTGATCGAGGGGTAGTTTCGTGGATTTACAAGACGGGGTGGCGATTGTGACGGGCTCATCCTCAGGCGTAGGGGCGGCTTGTGCACGACAACTCGCTGAGAAAGGCTGTCATGTGGTGATCAACTATGCGCACAACGAAGGGGGCGCTCGGGCAACCCAAACTGCTTGCGAGGAATACGGTGTCGAGACGATTGTTCAAAAAGCCGACATTGCTGACGACGATCAGTGCCGTGCATTAGCCAAGGCAGCACTTGATAAGTGGGGGAGGATCGACGCGCTCATTAACAACGCGGGGACCACTAAATTTAATGCCCATCCCAACCTGGAAGGCCTTAACAAGCAGGATTTTCTGGATATCTACGCCGTCAATACGGTGGGCGCGTATCAGATGACGCGGGCGGTAGCAGAATCAATGAAGACCAGCGGCCAGGGAAGTGTCGTTAATGTTTCTTCCATTGCCGGCGTGATGGGGGTCGGGAGTTCGATCGCCTACGCAGCTTCTAAAGGAGCGCTTATAACCATGACGTTGTCGCTGGCTCGAGCGTTAGGCCCGGAAATACGTGTTAACTGCGTTTGCCCTGGTTTTATCCAAGGCGATTGGTTGGAACAGGGGATGGGTAGCGACGCATACCAGGCCGCTAAGTCGAATGTCGAAGCGACATCGCCGCTGAGAGTCGCGTCTACCCCAGATATGATCGCGGAGGGTATCTTGTATTTCGTTTGTGGGGCCGATGTGGTGACAGGTGAGACCATCATCATGGACGGTGGTATGCACCTAACACAGGCCGGCTTGCACAAGCGGTAGAGGATCTTCATACAAACAGAACGTTGTATCGATCATGTAATTGATGCGAACCAGAAGTCGACCTTCGGCTCTCGCTTGAACTATCGTCGAGTCTTGCGAAGTCATAATTCTGTAATAAAACCGTGGCAAAGTTCTTCCGTGGAATCGCATCAAAGAGTTGTGGTCGAGCTTTCGTTCAGACCCGACGTTGGTCAGATACGTTGAACCTTCCCATTATCGTCCAAACGCGACGTTGCTGAGTGCTGCGTAAAGCCAGCCTTTGTGTCGGGATGGTCGAGGAAGGACGGATCAGCGATTATTGATCGGGTGTATTCATTTAGGCGGAAAAATTATGTCTAGGGGTTCATTTCTCGACTTATTGGCGCAGTCGCCGGTAAAGCCGATGCTCGAACACGCGTTGATTGCTGGAAACTGCACGGATGAACTTGGGGTATTTATTGCTGCGTTGAATGAGAGCGATTGGCAAGGCGCGATCAAATCTCGAGAAAGGATCGTTGCATTGGAGCACCAAGCTGATGATCTGAAACGAGAAATTCGCGGACACTTACCTAAAAGCCTTTTTCTTCCAGTACCGAGGGCTGACCTACTGGATCTTATTCGGCTTGTCGATCAATTGCCTAACACCGCGAAGGATATCTCCGGACTCATGACGGGACGGAAGATGCAGGTTCCCGATGGGATTCGCGTGAGCTTTACGGATTTTGTAACCAAGGCCGTCAATACCGCACGACAAGCCGCTAAATCAGTCGAACGACTTGACGATCTGTTCAGGGCGGCATTCCGAGGGGAAGTCGCCAAGACGCTAGGAGTTTTGGTGCAGCAACTTGACGCGTTGGAACATGAGACTGACGAGGCAGAAATAGCGGT
>CAJWCW010000076.1 GCA_913030615.1 uncultured Gammaproteobacteria bacterium
TTTTGAGCAGGCGGTCGCACAATTTCACGATGGGGTTTATTACGGTCGCGATAACCTGAGCCAGAACGGCTTCTTTGACCTGGAGCGGGTCGAGGTGGTGCGTGGTCCGCAGCCAGTATTTGCCGGCCAGAGTGCAACCGCTGGCGCACTGAGTTATATCAGCCGTCGTCCTGGTTCGGAGCCAGAAGGAAACCTAGTCGCGTCCTATGGCAATGATGAAGAAATTAGCGTTGAGGGCGCTTACGGTTGGGCTTTATCGGACACATTCGGCGTTCGCCTTTCGGGACGTTATTATGAACTTGGTGAGACCGGTTACACGCACGTACTTACGGGCGACGATCTGGGTACCAAGGAAAACAGCAGCTTTCGGGTTCTCGGCGTATTGACACCGAACGATGGATTTGAGGCGACCTTTAAGTATGAGCGCCAGAACGTTTCTCAGATTGGTGTGCCGCGGGAATATACTCGCTGCGAAACCAATCCTTCCATCAGTGTCGCTTTCGTCCCTCTCGCCCCCGCCATTAGCGCACTATGCGCGCTGGATGCCGCGTACAACGGTATTGATTTGAATAGTCTGGACGGCGTAGTCGGCTCGGGAGGCGCACAGGATGTGCTCGTAGCCATGAACGCACTCAATGCTGCCAGTGGGGCCACGTTCGGTAGTCCCAACTACTGGGGAGCTCCTATGCCCTTGTTCGCTAGCCCGGTTGCGTCTGGTCTGAATAACGTGGGGATCTTCAACGAAGAAGAGGAGCGCAACCAGGAGGTAGATGTCTTTTTGTTTGCTTTTGACTGGGAGATTGGCGACCGCGGAGTTGTCATGAGTTGGCAATCGTCCTCGCTACGATACGACAAACATGACATTTTGGACCCAGACATGAGTAGCTTTGCCGTATTCGTTGGCGAACGCTCCGAAGACTTCGAACAGTATTCGCACGAGATCCGTTTTACCTCACCCCAGGATCAACGATTCGCTTGGATGGTGGGTGCGTACGATCAGGAACATGATCTGACGACTTCGATTCAAGTGCATTTACCCTGGACGTTTGATATTCCCGCGTTTCTTTTTGGGGCTCCGCCCAATCCGGCTAACGCAGGATACTCAGCTATCAGCTACGGTGGTCCGCTGGTCGAAAATTCTAAATGGACTTCTGTATTTTTTAGCACGACCTGGAATGTGTCGGATTCTTTCCGGATCAATGTTGGCGGTCGTCGTCAAAGCATCGACAAAACCGGGATCGAGAACCCGATGTTGGCGCGCCTACCTACGGGTGGCACCGCGTACGAACCACTTACTGCCTCCGGGCCTCCGGTATCAGGAAGAGTCGACACCAGCGACTTCCTGCCAGAAGTTGGTGTTCAGTGGGATGCGTCTGATGCGGTCATGGTTTACGCGAAGTATTCGGAAGCTCTAAAGGCCGGCGGATTCGTCAAATCACCGCCGATCGGTGGCGCGGTAGCCAATCCTTTTACTTACGACAATGAGGTGGCAGAAGGTTTCGAAGTAGGTGTTAAAGGGTTGCTGTTCGATGGCAGATTGTTATTGAACGCGTCGTACTACAACACGGACTTCACTGATCTGCAGGTCACGATCTTAAATCCTGACACCGCAGCTTTCGAGACCCAAAATGCTGCGGCAGCGCATACCAAGGGCTTTGAGTTTGATGGCCGTTGGGCTGTGACCGATAACTTCTCTGTCGGCTTTGCGGGCTCGGTGAGTGAGGCGAAATACGATAATTACGTTGGGCCTAACTGTAATTCTCTAGAGACAAAAATCGGTCCGGTGGGAAGGTGTCAATTCTCCGCCGCTAACCCCACAGCGTTGGTTTTTAATGCAAATGGGGTGACGCTCCCGTACGCACCGGACTGGGCGATAAACGTGCAGCCGGAGTATCGGTTGGGCGGCAACGAGTTCGATGTCAGCGTTAGCGCCAATATGGTGTGGAGTGATGGCTTCAGTATTGCTGGCGTTGACGGTGATCCACTGAATCAGGCTGACGAATATATGCGGGTTGACCTTCGTCTTACAATTGTCCCAATGGAGGGCAATTGGGAAGTTGCACTTTATGGGCGCGATGTGACTGATGAACGACGTCAGCACACCAATGCTTTCAGCTTTCTGAGCAGAAGCTTGGCGCCTGTTTACGATGCGAATGGTGTCGGACGTGAGCGCGGCGCAAGATACGGGGTACAGCTACGCTACTTCTTTTAGCTTTAAGTAGCCGTCGTACCATACCTAGCGGCGCTTGCTTAAAGCAGCGCCGCTTATCGCTATAAATTAGGTCAAACATGCTCAATAAAGTAGAACGGTTGTGCGATCAGCCTCCGTACGCGGATTTCCCAAGGCCTGAATACGATCACCGTATTCAACGCATCAAAGAAGAAATGGCGGATGCGAATCTCGACGTACTGGTGATGTGGGATGAACTGAATATTCGTTACTTCACGGGGTTTTACTCAAACCATTGGCCACCCATCACCGTGTGCCCAGCGGTATTGCTGATTGCAGTCGACAAAGAGCCCGTCATGGTGGTACCGGACTTTTTTCAGGGCGTTGTTGAAGGTTACACGTTCATTAAAGACATTCGCTGTCATAACGAGCCCCATGTCACATCCCATCTTCGCGAGTTGCCGAAATTGGTCGCCGGGTTGGCCAAGGAACTTATGGGCGGTGCGTCGGGCAGAGTAGGCATCGAGGGTGGACTCACAGGTGGCATGACGATCCCTCGACCCCTCAACGATATCGACGCGTTTCGGGAGTCACTTCCGGACGCCGAGTTGGTTTACGCCGCAGATCAGATCTGGAATGTCAGAATGATCAAGTCGAATATGGAAGTGGACGCGATCAGACTCGCCTGCGAGGCCTCGATTAAGTCGTTTCATGACCTAGTCGCCGACTTTGAATGGGGTTGGGATGAGAAAGACGTCGGCCTCTATATCCGTAAGAAACTCCTTGAGTACGCAGACGACTGTAAGCCAAATCTATGCATGGGAAGTCGACGCCAGGTGTTCATGGCAGATATCCCGGCATGGGATGACGGTATCCCGCTTATGCCCGGAGATCGCATCGTGTTGGAGCCACTGCCCGAAGTCAAAGGCTATTGGGGAAGCTCGGGTCGTACCTTTCAACTCGGTCCGCCAACAGAAGCGTCTCAGCATAAAACGCAGATTATGGATCGGGGCCGACAAGTTGCGGCGGAGGTGACCAAGCCCGGCGTCACCACGGGTGAGATCATGGACGCGATCATTGATACGTTGACGGAAGGGGGCCTGCATTGTTCGCTGGATCAAGGTGGCCATGGCGTTGGACTCTGCGGACAAGAGCCACCGGCGATTGCGCTCGGCGAGAAATACGTGGTGAAACCAGGCATGGTATTGGCGGTCGAGTGCTGGATGTTTGAGACTGGCGAGAACTTCCAACCTCCATTCAACGTCTATGGCGGTGAAGACTACGTCTATGTCACAGAAGAAGGTTGTGACATCTTCCCGGCATTTCCGACCGATATCGTGAGTTTAGGCGCTTAGACCTGCTTTCGGATCTCAGAAATACAAGATTGATGTTATGAAAAAAGGCGTATTGGTCTCACCAACCATTCACGAATATTCTGATCCAGCAAATTTGTTGGAATTGGCCAGATGCACCGAAGCGGCAGATTGGGACGGATTCTTTATCTGCGATCATTTGTTGCTCGATCCCGACGGATTCCTGGCCCTGGCTGACCCGAGTGTTATGTTAGGCGCGATCGCTGCGGTCACCGATAAAGTCATCATTGGTTCTATGGTCACTCCCGTGTCACGGCGTCGTCCTTGGAAGCTGGCTAAGGAGTTTGCCAGCGTGGATCAGTTGTCTAACGGGCGCCTTCGAATTGGGGTCGGTCTAGGTGGCATGGATCAGGAATTTTCGAATTTTGGAGAAGATCCCGACAAGCGGGTCCTAGCAAAAAAAACAGACGAAGGGCTGACGATTATGGAAGGTCTGCATCGGGGAGATGCGGTCAACTTCGATGGTGAGATTTATCAGGTAAAAAACGCGCGTCTGCTACCGCGCCCCGTGCAGCGTCCGCGCATTCCCGTCTGGGTTGCCGCGATGCTCCCAGCGAAGCCAGGTCAACGGAGGGCCGCACGATGGGACGGCATCATGCCCCATGTGATGCCTAAGTTACTGGAAGAGACCCAAGATATTGGTGACACAGACATGCGGGTTCTGATGGCCCCAAGCCCAGAACAGATTCGCGAGGTAGTTGAGTTCACGTCCCAATTGCGCGACACAGATGAGCCTTTCGATGTCATTACCTCGGGAATCACAGCGGGTTTGGACGAACAAACAGCAAAGGCCAAGTTGCAAGCGTATCGAGACGCAGGCACGACGTGGTGGCTCGAATGGCTGGATTGTGGCAAACCTGGGACCCTTGAGCAGGTGCTTGAGCAAGTCCAGGCCGGCCCACCGGTTGGCTAAAGTAGCGCTACTTCTCGCGATACATAAGGAGAATTTCATGCCCGTTCTGGCAATGGCCCTTCCGATACCGCCCGGTAAGACCGAGGCGTTGGAACAGCACCTAGCAGACGCTAAAAATCATCCCGATCTCGATGCGACGTTCAAAGGTTTTGGTATCGCTCGGGAGACATGGCACGTTCAGGAAACCGAGGAAGGTGCCTTGCTGATTTTGGTCTTTGACGCGGACGACCCGTTCACGATGCTTCAGAAATATGCGAGCTCAAACGACGAAGTTCCCGCGTGGCAGAGGCAATGTATTAAGGAAATTCTGGGGGTAGACTTATCGCAAGCGCCGCCCGCACCGCCTTCAAGGCTGATTTTTGATTGGTCAAAGGAATGAAGCGGTAAGGAAGTAAACCATGGCCTGGAAAGTCATCGAGGATCTAATCGTCCCCAAATGCAGTGGCAAAACGCTGCGAGTCAACAAAGGCCAAGTGTTTCGCGTGATGGAGCATGAGGGGAAGCAGGTCTTAGATCTGACTTTCTTGAATGCTCACAACTACAAAGAACATTTCGCCGCTGAATACTCCGCAATGTTAAACAGCATTCAGAACATCGGCGGTTATTATCGACTCAGCAAACTCTATTCCAAGCCTCCCTATGAGAACGTCATGCTAAGCGTGGTCGACGACAAAGTCGGCGACGGCGCGAGGGGAGGAGAGCGTGCGGGGCATTTCATGATGTGTCATTGTTCGAAGCGCCTCGTCGAGTACTTGGGAGCGCCGCCAGATACACGAACGTGCAGCGATAATTTCGCTGACGCCTTTCGCGAAATTGGCCTAACGCAGGAAGACACCTACGACGAGACGATCTTTAACGTGTGGATGCAGTCCTGGATTACTGAAGACGGTGCCATGAACTTTGCCCCTCCTCTCGCAGAGAAAGGGGAATACATAGACTTCTTGGCGGAAATGGATGTCATTGCAGTGTGCTCAGTCTGTCCCGACGGATCGAGTCCCTGTAACGACTTTGAACCCAAAGCGCTGAGAATGCAGATATTAGAACCTGATGATGGGGCGCGAAGTGAAGACGTCGTTTGAACCTACGTTAGCTCGGTTTAGCAGGTCGATCCAATGTCGGTGACATCCACGACTGAATTTGTCATCCCGAAGTGCACGGGAAAGGCTTTCCGGGTTGAACAAGGCCAATTGCTCCGAGTGATCCAGCACGAAGGGAAACAAGTTGCGGGGCTCATTTTCTTGAATGCTCATAATTTTAAAGAGCAGTTTATGGCTGAGTTTTCGGGCGGCCTTAGTTTCTTTCATCCGGCCCATCTTGGATCTCATTACAAAGCCGCTCAGCTATATTCTAAGGTCCCTTACGAACGGATCATGTTGACCGTGACCGACAACCCGGTTGGCGATCATTTCTTGGGGCCTCATTGCACCAAAACAATGATGGATATTTGGGACGCGCCTGGTCACCGAAGCTGCAGTGACAATTTTTCTGACGCACTCAGCGAATTCGGCATGGAGCTTGAAGACATCTACAGTCCCAGTGTTCTTAACGCTTTTGCCAACGTCTCTATTGATCCGAACGGGGACGGTTCGGTAAATATCGCACCTCCTCGCAGTGTCGAAGGCGACTACATAGAATTTCGAGCGGAAATGGATGTGCTGGCGGTTATATCGGTCTGCCCAGACGACGTCTCAGCGATGAACGATCACTCCTGTAAGGCCATTAAGATTCAGATTATTGACCCGTAACCTTTGGATCGGTCGGGGAGGGGTCATTGGCATAAAGATGCTGTTAACTCTCGAGAAAATTGACCATTCGGTCTATGGCCTGTCTTGCCTCGGGATAGATTTCTTCAAAATGAAGAAAGCCATGAGGCATATTTTCATAATAGAACTCTTCGTTTGTTATTCCCTCAGAACGTAATTTCTCTGCTAAAAGTTTTGAGCCGATTATGAGTCCATCTAGAGTGCCGCAGAGAATGTGGGCCGGAGGAAGTTTATCTGCGACATAGATCGGACTAACTCTTGGATCAGCAAGAATATCCTCGTCCGGATCAGGCCCTAAATAAGAACCCACCATCATTTGCATCAACAAATCTGAAGAATCTGTTTCTAGGCTTTCAGTCGCGTCTCCCATAGTAGAGAAATCAAAAACGCCATAAATCAGAAGCACTTTCTTGATATCAATTCTGTCGTCTTCGGCGAATGCCGCTGCACAACCCGCGGTAAAATTACCTCCGGCAGAATCTCCCCCAACCGATAATCTATTGGGATCACCTCGGTACTCAAGGGCGTTATCTACGGCCCACCTAATTGACTCGCAACACTCGTCAAATCCTTGTGGAAATGGATGTTCAGGCGCTAGTGCATAGTCAACGTTGAACACTAAGAAGCCTGCTTCAGCGAATCGATGACATATCCGTCGATGACTTTTTGGACTTCCCGAAATCCAACCTCCCCCATGAAAATACACCAGTATTGGAAAAGGCCCTTCGCCTTTGGGTATGTGAATGTCCGTTGTGAGTGAGTGATCTTCTTTTGTCGAGATCGCGACGTCAGTATGAAAATCACCTATTTCTGGGAGGTTTTCGTTGGCACCGTGGGCCGCTACCGCCTCATCTAGCATATTGCGGAAATCGTTTATATCTTTCGGGGCTCTTTCACTAAAAGCATTCGCCAATGGATCCCTGTTTTCGGTCATAACCCTATCTCCTTTGGTAGCGCTCTAAGGATGCTCAATCAACGATTTCATGCCTTGATGATACAGCGCTCTTAGAACGACTTAACCAGATCGAGCACTAATTCAGCCCGTCAAGTAATTTTCGGTAAGTTCACATGCCGTCGCCAAGATCGTCGGTGTCAGTTCTCTAGCGGTTTCCGTCTCGTGGCGAGTGTGTACCCAACTAATGTACGTGAAAGCCCGGGCTAACAGGTGGAGCGGTAGCAATTCCAGTTGTTCGTCAGACAGCTGCCGATGAATACGATACCCCCTAACCAATGCTTCTTTCGCTTGATCGAAATAGGGCTCGCTCTGTATGAAATAAAGCGAAGTTGCCAACTCGAAGAGATGCCAACCGAATCCGGCATCGTCAAAATCGATTAGATGAATGTTGGCATCGTTAACCAGGATGTTTTCCGGCGCAAAATCTGCGTGGATCATGCTGTATGTTTCTGATGATTGTTCCAGTCGACTTAAGTCGTTAAAGACTCGGTTCTGACCTCGCTTAAGCAAGGCGATTTCAGATTTCGACGCGGATTCGAGTTTCCAGAACTGGCCCCAGAATGGATCTTCGCCAACTAGGCCGTGGGCATCCCATGCGTGGCGTACAAACCCGTGCGGTAAGTTCCAGTGAGCGGCCTGATTGTGAATCCGGGCCGCAAGCTCCCCGAGGGCACCATAGGTTCGATCGATCTCAGCCTCGTTTGTGACACCTTCTTCCACAGAGCCCAGTTGCTCCCCATCGATCCATTCGAATAAATCGATCTGCAGTTCGCCAGGTAACCCGTCGGCGGCATATCTTAGGAATAGCTCGCCGGAATTTGTTGGGACGACTGTTGGCACCATGACATCGGCCTGTAATAGTGCCTGCATCCATTGCAATTCGGACCTCAGTTCATCGTCCGAGTGATACCCGTGACGGTGCAAACGTAGGGCCGTCTTGGAGCCGTCTTTGTCGACGCAAAAAACGGCGTTTTCCCGATACTTGATTAGATGAAGAGAGGCCCCGTCGAGATTCCAATGCGAGAGGGCATGATGAGCGGCCGGTTCGAGTCTTCTCACTTGTTCTTCGGGACTCAGTTCGAAGAAATCCAGCATTGCGTCGTTACCTAGTCCTCTGCCCAACGATTTTGACCAGTTGAGCTATCACGTTGATGTTGACGGAATCGAGTCATAAAAACCGTCCATCACCACCTGGCTTTCTGGGAGCGTCGAAGCCCCATCTACCACCACCGTTTGACCGGTAATATAGGATGCTTCATCCGAGGCCAGAAACAACATCGTATTGCCAATGTCTTCAGCTGTACCTAGGTCACCTTTTGGAATACAGCTGGCAATGGCTCTGACTTCTTCATCGCTTGCCAGCGCTGCCATCGCTTGGGTCAGTATGTATCCGGGCTCAACGCCGTTGACGGTGATATTTTCACGGGCGAATTCCAACGCCGCGGTACGGATAAACGCGTTCATGCCGCCTTTTGACATGGCGTAGTGTGACGTTTTGGGCATCGCTACTCTGGGACCGGTAACCGACGAGGTAAAGATCAACCGTCCACCACCCTGTTGGCGGAAATGGGGTAGACAGGCCTGTGTCAGCCAGAACGCGGCTTTCAAATTGACAGCTAGAGTTTCGTCCAGCACCTCATCGCTGAGATCCTCCACGGTATGCATGGCGTAGATTCCGGCGTTATGGATGCCAATATCCACCCGTCTGTATCGTTCCATGGTCATCGCGACTAGCTCCTCCACGGCATCACGCTGGCCCACATCACAGTGAATCAACATGGCATCACCGCCCGCCCCGAGGATATCGTCAACCGTCTCTTGGCCATTGCTCGCCGTGCGTGTTGCTACCACAACCGCTGCGCCAGCCCGAGCAAATACCTTGGCGATTCCTTCTCCGATTCCCTGACCGGATCCGGTGACAATGGCTACTTTTCCCGTGATATCTCCCAACATTGTTACCCCCCTGTCCCTCAGCGAAACTCGAGCCGGGATCATATTTGATCACCAAGTGTCTCGCTATCCACCAAACGGAATGATGTCGGCGGATGTCCGTGCGGGCGACTCGGGACGAACTGGCAGTGGAGCCAGACTGAGCGGGGGCCGCATCGCTGGAATCGAAGACTTGTGTTAGAACCTCTTTGCCAATCCTGGGGGAAATTGAGATGCTTTGTTCTGGGATCGGAGTCGACGCGTTCGTATACGCGAGCGCTAAGACTTAATGGACTGAAAATCTTGCAACTGTGCAACCGACGGCAAAGATTGGCAGGTTAGCGGTATAAAACTGGACGTGGCATGGTCCGCCGGCGGCCGCGGCGGCGGCGATATGGGTTCGTATTTCAAAACCACCTTGCCCCGCGTCTTGATACGTTTCGGAATCCGTATAAGACAACAGGGCCGCTTTATCTTGGCGTGTTAAACGGTCCAAGAATTCACGATCCCAAGCCTCATTAATTTTGCCGGAATCGGGTGTTGCTGGCCAATGAGAGATGCCTCCGGTACCAATCAGGGCGATCTTGGAGGACGAGGCGTCACAGGCGCGTCTTACTGCTTCCCCAAATGCCCATGCTCGAGATAGCGGGGTCAAGGGTGGTCCCTGGCAGTTAATGTTCATTGGAATGATCGGCAAGTCGTACTTTGGCGTTAAGAAGTGCAGCGGCACCATAATTCCATGATCGCACTTCCATTCTTCAGCATACGCGATGTCTACGGATTGTAAGACTTCTTGTGCGATTGCACCGGCCAGGGCTGGAGCACCGGGGATAGTGGTTTTTTCTATTTTCAACCAGGCCGGGTCCTCGATTGGACCTACGTGGTACTCCCCGATGCCAATACAGTAGGCGGGCATGTTGTCCATGAAGAAGTTTGCGAAGTGTTCTGCAGCCACTACAATCAGTGCTTCTGCGCCACTGTCTTGGATTTCTTGTCGTTGTTGGTCTAGAGCGGCGTACAACAGGTCGCGTTCATTGGTATTTTCGACCATATGTGCCCGCCCGGTCATGCCAGGGGCATGACTGGTGAGACCCGCGTATACCAAGGTCACGAGATCTCCCTCTCTTTCGTGAAGGAACGACCACCACCCGTCATCGCGTAAACACCGGCGCGTACCGGGCCGTGCTCGGTAATGCCTTTACGCATGAGCTCGAGATAGTCAAACCATTCAATGCCGAGGAAAGCGGCGTAGTGCATCAGGATTTGGCCGTTAACCCCCATAACGTACAGGAGGCCAATGTCGCCTTGCGATAGTGCCTCTCTTTCGTCATCTGTTAAATCGTACGAACGAAGCAACGTCATTTTGTCGTTCGTGTACTGCTCCTTGCATTGTTCATCCCGATTCAGGTTGTAGAGAAGCTTCTGGACTTGATACAGACTCATCTTGCCTCCTCAGTCGCGAACCCCGCAGTCAGCGTCCTAGTGACCGAGGGTAGGAACGGTGTGGGTATCAGCGGCAATGCAGACGTTCTTGGTTTCCATGTAAAAGTCGAAACTATAATCCCCACCGTCGCGTCCTATACCACTGGTTTTCATGCCACCGAACGGGGCTGGTAGATGCCGATTGTTCTCGGAATTTATCCACACCATTCCTGCGTCGAGGTCTCTAGCCACTCGAATGCTGCGGCCAGTGTCGCCCGTCCAGACATAGGCGGCTAGTCCGTAGTCAGTACTGTTTGCGATGTGCAGCGCGTCTGCCTCATCCCTAAAACTGATGGCTGTCAACACTGGGCCAAAGATCTCTTCCTGGGCGATGCGCATGTCGTTCTTGGCATTTGTGAACAGAGTCGGAGCGACGAAGTTGCCTTTCCCGTTCATAAGGCATGGTTTGCCACCCACGGCGGTAGTGGCGCCATCCTCTTTGGCGATTTCGAAGTAACTACAGACCTTTTCAAAGTGTTGTGGATGGATCAGTGGTCCGACCTCAGTCATCGGGTCGAGTGGATGACCGACGGTCAGTCGTGCGACCCGCTTCTTTAGCCGCTCCAGAAACTCCTGCTCGATACTCTCTTCGATGAGAAGTCGGCTCGACGATGTACAGCGCTCACCATTGAGGCTGTAAATCATGAACACGACGGCATCTAGCGCTCGATCAAGGTCAGCGTCCGCAAAAACGATAACCGGATTTTTCCCGCCGAGTTCAAAATGGAGTCTCTTCAACGTCTCTGCACCTTGCCGCATGATGTGACTTCCTGTGACAGACTCACCCACGAAGGAGATCGCCTTTATCGCCGGGTGCTCGGTCAAGGCTTTACCGGCGACTTCGCCCGAGCCGTGCACCGTATTCGTAACGCCTGCTGGTATGCCCGCATCGTGCATAATTTCTGTTAGAAGCGCTGCCGAACAAGGCGACCACTCCGCTGGTTTATGGACTACCGTGCAACCCGCGGCTAAGGCAGGGGCGATTTTCCACGTCGATAGCATAAAAGGCGTGTTCCACGGGGTAATTACGCCAACCGGTCCGAGCGGTTGGCGCAGGCTATAGTTCAGATGTTCTTCAGCTGGCAGTGACAGACCGTCGCGAGCGGTTGGCGCGAGGTCCGCGAAGAACCGAAAGTTTTCGGCTCCGCGAATCGCCGCCTTGCTCATAAACCGTAGTGGTTGCCCAGTGTCGTAGCTTTCTATGAGTGCTATTTCCTCGGCGTTTGCCTCGATGGCATCTGCTACCTGGTGCAAAAGTTCGCGACGTTTTTTCCCTGAAAGGGCTGACCAGGGAGGAAAAGCCTGTTCTGCGGCTTGACAGGCACGATCGATATCGCCGCCTGTGCCTGCCGCGACGGTTCCAATAGGAGAATTGTCGATAGGCGTGTGGTTTTGAAAGGTTTCACCGGACTCAGCTGATTCAAGTTCACCGTTGATGAAGTGCCCCAGAGTTTTAGAGCCGAATCTCTCCAGGGTCGGCGCAACATCGCTCATGTTTTTGGTCAGGTCAGCCATTCATTTACCTAATTGTCGAAGGGGTAAGGTTGTGATTTATTGGCCAACGAGCATTTCTCTCGAATTACCTACGAGCCAGGTGTTCACGCAT
>CAJWCW010000077.1 GCA_913030615.1 uncultured Gammaproteobacteria bacterium
ATCGAAAACATGAGTTCGAACAAACCCATACCAAAGCCTCGGGGTAGCTGTTTTGAAAGGCCAAAATCGAGGAGCGTAAATACCGGCTTCCCGTTTTCGTCCGCCGTGACGAATATATTTCCAGGATGAGGATCGGCGTGAAAAAAACCGTGAGCAAGGATCATGCGATTGAAAATACGCATCAAACGGAGCATGAAGCCTTGGGTATCGATACCCGCCGCACGAAGTTCGTCGAGATCGTTGGGTTTGGCGCCCGCCACAAAATCCATAGTGATGATTCGTCGTGTCGAAAACTCTTCGAAAACCCTAGGTATCTGGACGTCTTGATCGTGAGCAAAAAAATCTCGGACCCGGTCCGCGCTTTCCACCTCGCGGCGAAAATCGAGCTCCATCCGAAGATGGGTTTGCAATTCATCGAGCAGCGGTAGGAAATCGATGGGGTTGTCCGAGAATCGTGCGTATAACGCCGCGATACGCCGCGATGCGGTCAGATCCGTGTGCATGATGTGTTCGATGTCAGGGTATTGCACTTTGACGGCTACCTTTTCACCGGTCACTAGCTGAGCTCGGTGCACTTGGGCGAGGGATGCAGCGGCAACGGGCGTGGTTTCGAATTTGGCAAAAACGGATTCGATGGGCTTGCCAAGGTCTTCTTCGACGACTTGGCGAATGGACTCGAATTTGCGAGCCGGTAGTCGATCCTGGCATTGGGATAAAACCGACACATATTCACGGGGAAAAATGTCGGAACGAGTCCCGATGACCTGGCACATTTTGACGAGCATGCCCCGCAGCGTCACAGCCGTGCGGAAAATAAGGTCCGCGTTTTTTTGATGGACGGCGTGGAGGTCACGTGCGTCCGGGTCGCGCCCACACAATTTGTCCCATGAGCTCAGGACCTGGTAATGAAGCCAGACACGCAAACCGGTCCAAGAAATTTGAGTCGACCGGTACGCGCGCTCCGCGAGCGATGCAGATGCAAGTGCTGAAACGCTCGAGTTCGCTTTGGCGTTCACGCGCTTTTCAGTAGAACGTCGAGTTCCTCGTCGTCACGGTGAGGGAACGACCACCCGGAATCGAGTTCCTCAAATTGGCGGGCAATCGAACTTGCTCGGTGTTTGTCAGATACGGCCTGGTGGATGTCGGCTTGACTACGTTCCCGGCTTTGCTGCGGACGAACGGTCGCCATGCCGCGTAACTGGCGTCGGAACACGCCGTCGATTACGTCAGCGCCTGAAAGAGTAGTTTTGCCGTCGGCTCCAATCAGCGTGCGCGCACGCAGTTCGGAAAGAGCAACCGTGAGATAGTCGACATGCGGTACCTCGTCCCGAGCGATGCAGTCGACAAGATGCGCGGCACGTTGGGGATCAGCGCTTACTTCAGGGTCCCCTAGAAGTTTTTTCGCCCAGTTAAAGGTGTCTTCGGCGAACGTTTCGATCACCAGTACGTTGGTCATCATGAGCAGCATGGATTCCATGCGTTCCGAAAGTTCAGGGTAAAGCCTTTTGCGGGCCGTGGGCGACCCGCCCGACATCAGGCGCAACAGCACATCGTCGGGTATTTCCGGTTTATCGAGACCGACATCCCTTGCCGCTTCCCACATCTGCTTATGCCCGCCTTGGTCGCGATGGCCGGCCTCATCCCTGGCGTGGGCTTCGAAAAGGCCACTCGTTAAGTGTGCGAGAGCAGTCCCCTCGACCGATTCCTCAATTTCCGCGTCGAAATCGGGTACCGAGACTTCACGAATACGAGCACCAAAGCCTTCGACGATTGCGATGGTCGTCAGGGCTCGGGTGACGGGTTCAACGACGCCCTCCTGGAGCAGATACTTGGCCTGATCGTAGTTTGGGTAGTTTGGGGGGACGTACTTTTCGGGGATCGTGATTAATGGATGAGCTGCCGTTTCGAGACGACTGCGCCAATTGCGAATGGCGGGACGCCGCACTGCGCCACGCGGCGAGACGTATTCGCCATCGATGTATCCGCCGTGGCATCGAATTTCGTTCGTTGCCAAAGGTGTTTCGAATGCATCGTCGGTCATGAGTTCATCGAAACTGAATTCTTGACGATCGATTGCAACAGTTTGGCCCATTAGGCTCTCCACGCGGTCGGGTGATTACCGAGGATGGCAAAATCACGCATCTTGTTCAATCGGTTTGCCTTGTCGCGGGCGGTGCGATTTTTCGGGGTTGAATCAACAATCAAGCGGATCGCCGCCATGCTATGGTCATATTCAAACGACGGTGCGGAACGATGGCACAACCCAATATTCTATTCGTGATCACGGACCAACAGCGTGCCGACCACGCGGGATTTATGGGAAATCGCGTGGTTCGCACGCCGAACCTGGATCGTATCGCTACGACAGGCACGGTGTTTGAGAATGCTTGGGTTGCCAACCCGGTTTGTATGCCCAATCGTTCGAGCATCATGACAGGCCGCATGCCGACGGCTCATGGAGTGATCTTTAACGATCGATCCCTGGACTGGGGTGCAAATACTTTCGTGCGTCAGTTTCGCCGCGAGAACTACCGGACAGGACTAATCGGTAAATCGCATTTACAACACGGCTCGAGTCGTAATTCGATGAATCCGTTCCGAGGACGTGCCGCTGTAGAAACTTCGTATCCGGCAGGCTGGGATGAGATCGAGAACTTCGAGCGGTTTCTTGAGGCGGCGGTGGACGATCCCGTCGATTACTACGGCTTTGACCACATCGAGTTGGCAATGGATCATGGTGCCCGGGTTAGCGGTCATCATCTACGTTGGGCGTTGGATAAGGGTGCTCGACGCGAAGACCTCACGCCGTCTTATCGCCCGGATGCGCCGGGCATGAAGCGGTCTAAGGAGTGGTGGCAGATTTATCAACCGCCCTACGCAGCGGAGTTCCATTCAACATCCTTTGTCGCTGAACGAACCGTTGCCTTTATCGATGAGGCTCGTGCGGAAAATACCCCTTGGCTCGCTTGGTGCTCGTTCCCGGATCCGCACCATCCGATGACACCGCCCGGCGACTGGTTTGATCGACACGCACCATCGGACATGGAAATTCCTACCACGTCTCTCGACACGGGCGCCGATTGTTTCGAACATCTTCGACGGTTTCGACAAATTCATCCGCGCGATCAACGAGATTGGGTTTCCCCGTGCGGAAGTGGAAGTAATGCGCTTGTGCAAGAGGCGATCGCAGCAACGTACGGGATGGTTGAAATGATCGACGATGCGGTCGGACGCATTCTCGATCACCTTGATCGGACCGATCAGCGAGCGAATACCATTATCGTGTTCACGAGTGACCATGGCGACATGATGGGCGACCATGGTCTTATGCTGAAGGGCTTCATGCATTATCGCGGAACGTTGCATGTGCCGATGGTCATTTCGGTTCCTGGTCAGAAACCAAACCGAACGGCAGCGTTGGCATCTAGTATCGATCTTGGCCCTACGTTATTGGAGATATGCGGAATTCAAGGTTATGACGGCATCCAGGGGTATTCCCTGAACTCGTTAATCCAAGATCCAGATGCTAGCGTCCGAGAATCCGTGCTCATCGAAGACGACATCGCTCCTGTGGTGGCTTCTTTGACGCCGATTCCCGCAAAAACACGGACCGTGATCACTGATACTCACCGCTATACAAGAAATTCAAAACGGGAAGAACAGCTTATCGATTTAATCGCGGATCCCGATGAGTGCGAGAATCACGCTGAGACTGACGCTGGCGCACGGGCTTTGGCAATTGAACGACTAACGGATGCGCTCATTGCTGCCGATGACGCGGCGAGGGGCGCACCCGTAGACGCCCGATACGCCTAAAAGCAAGATGCGCTTCCGCCCCTGCATTGATCTTCACGGTGGTCGCGTCAAGCAGATCGTGGGGAGCACGCTTAGAGATGGTAGCGACCCCGCTACAAATTTTGATACCGACAAGCGCGCGGCGGAATATGCGCGACTGTACCGCGACGACGGCTTGATGGGCGGCCACGTGATTATGCTAGGGGCAGGCAATGAAGCGGCTGCGCGTGAAGCTTTGGAGAGCTTTCCCGGCGGTCTGCAAGTTGGCGGCGGCATTGATGCGAGCAACGCTGAGTCATGGCTTGAAGCTGGCGCTGCCGCCGTGATCGTTACCTCGACGATTTTTGTTGACGGACGTCTTGATCGTGATTGTTTGGGGTCTTTGGCAGATCAAGTCGGACGGGATCGGCTTGTTCTTGACCTGAGTTGCCGTGAGGAAAGCGGTCAGTATGTTGCCATGACGAATCGATGGCAGACACTAACTGACGTCACGATCGATGCGGCCACGCTTGGTGAGTTGTCCCAATATTGCTGCGAGTTTCTGATCCACGCCATCGACAAAGAGGGTCAAATCACCGGCATCGATGCACAGTTATTGGCGATAGTAAGCGAAGCTGCGCCTGGTCAGATTACGTACGCTGGTGGGGTTTCTAGTCCTTCAGACTTGGAGACGATTCTACGCGTAGGTAAGGGGCGCGTTGATTTTAGCGTTGGTAGCGCGCTTGACCTGTTCGGTGGCACGGGACTTTTGTATCGAGACCTAGTTCGCGATTGGGCGGCGTCGTAACGACAGGTCTGCGGGTCAGTCGGGAAGTCCAAGCACGCGTTTGGCGATGATATTCAGTTGGATCTCCTTCGTTCCGCCGGCGATGGTTAGGGCTTTCTGTCGCAGCCACGCTCTTGTGATCTCTGATGTTTCGCTTGTGTCCCATTCAAGTCCTTGCGTGCCTGAAGCATGGAGGAGCAGTTCGTCCCCATCTTGATTATTGAGCGCTCCGGTAAGTTTTACGGCGGAAGAAGCAAACCCCGGTGCATGAGCGCGCGTTTCTTCGATCACGCGTTGTTGCGTAAGTCGTTGCGCGAGGTCGTTTTGCTCGTATCGAATCAGTCGAGCGCGTATTGCGGGATCAGCGATACGGCCCTCGACAATTCTTGTGTAACGGTGAATTTGTTTGGGCATCGTGCTGGCGTCAGAACGTCCCCCTTGTGAGCCGGATGTATTGATGCCAGCGTGGGTGGATCGCTCAAACTGCAGTAAACGTTTCCCGACGGTCCAGCCATTGTCAACGCCGCCGACGACGTCGCTAGCATCGGCGATCGCGTCTTCAAACAGTGTCTCGTTAAACGGTGAAGCGCCTGATATTAAACGGATGGGACGTACCTGAACTCCTGCCTGTTGCATGTCAACCAGGATCAAACTGATTCCTCGGTGTTTCGGTTGGTCTGGGGCGGTCCGTGCCAATACAAAGATGTAGTCGGCTTGCATGGCATCCGACGTCCAAATCTTACGACCGTTGAGGATGTAGTGATCTCCACGCCGCGTAGCACGCATTGAAAGACTGGCAAGATCCGAACCAGCACCCGGTTCCGAATAGCCCATTGCCCACCCGCCTTGGCCTCTGGCAATCCCCGGAAGCCAGCGGGCTTTTTGGTCGTCGCTACCTAGTTCCAGCAACGTCGGCCCTATGTAGTTGACACCGCGACCGGTCAGGGGCGGACGTGCATTGACCCGTTTTAATTCGTCGATGAGGATTTTGTACTGTTCAGCGGAAAGCCCCGCTCCACCGTACTCTGTGGGCCATGATGGAACGGTCCAACCGCGATTGGCCATTCGCTCGAGCCATTCTCTGGACGCATCGTTAAGTTTAACTTTGGTGCTACCCCAGGGCACGGGGCCCGGTCCGCGAGCGCCTACCGGACAGTTTATTTCTATCCAGTCACGGGTTTCCTCTCGAAATTCTTCTAGGTTGGCCATGGCGACGTCGGAACGGGTTGCGGTTTAATTTTACCCCCTCGAAGCGCGGTTGCTAGCCAGACACCGCTATTGGCTTATCATGGAGACAGGAGGGACCCACATCATGCCATTACAATTATGTTCGACCGTCCGCAAGGAAGGTCATTTGGAGCTATCGCTTGTCGAAGTCGACATGCCGACGCCGGGCGAGGACGACGTCGTCATCCGCGTCGAAGCGTCGCCCATCAATCCGTCGGACCTCGGTCTACTTTTTGGTATGGCGGATATGAGCACCGCAACATTGTCGGGTACAGGATCTAATAGCCTATTAACCGCCACTATTCCGAAAGCCATGTTACGGCAGGTAGCTGCGCGGATAGACCAGTCGCTGCCGGCGGGCAACGAAGGAGCGGGTGTCGTGGTGAGTGCAGGTTCCTCGCAACGGGCTCAGTCCCTCGTAGGGAAGACAGTGGCAACGCTTGGTGGCGCCATGTACGCCCAATACCGCATGACTCGGGTGGATCAATGTTTGGTGTTGCCAGAAGGAACGACTGCGGTCGAGGGTGCATCGTGCTTCGTTAACCCTCTGACTGTTCTAGGCATGGTCGGTACCATGCATCTTGAAGGGCACACGGCGTTAGTTCACACGGCGGCGGCATCCAATCTCGGGCAGATGCTCGTCAAACTGTGCGTCAACGAAGACGTACCGCTGGTTAACGTGGTTCGAAAACAGGAGCACGTTGAGTTGCTGAAGTCGTTGGGAGCTACCCACGTTTGCAACAGTGGTGAGCCGGATTTTATGGAGAAATTGATCGATGCATTAGCAGATACCGGCGCGACGCTGGGCTTTGACGCCACTGGAGGAGGTCCGTTACCCGGTCAACTGTTGACGGCGATGGAAGTTGCGGCGAATCGTAGCGCTGGCGAGTTCAATCGTTACGGGTCGACGACTCACAAACAGGTGTACATCTACGGAGGTCTCGATCGAAATCCAACGGTGTTGAATCGTAGTTTTGGTATGGCCTGGGGGCTGGGAGGTTGGTTGTTACCCTACTTCTTGCAGCGGGTTGGAGACGAGGAAGCGGAGACGTTACGACAGCGGGTGGCAGCCGAAATAACGAGCACGTTTGCTAGTTCGTATACCGAAATCGTGTCGTTAGAGGAAGCGATATCGCCGGACGCTGTTGCTCGCTACGGGTTGCAGGCTACGGGTGAGAAATTCTTGATCAATCCCAACAAAAATCTCGACGGATAATTGTTCTGTCGAAAAACCAAGCAAGTTCGTAACCGGAGCCCCTCATGAAAATCGCGTTGCCTCGCAGTCCATATAATCGTGTCGATCTATTTGAGGCGGCAGGTTTCGAGGTCGTAGAAGGCTCGATACGAAATGCCGAAGAAATGATCGATTTATTAGGTGACGCCGATGGCGCACAGGTTGGTACGTTGCCCCTGACGTCGCGCGAGGTCCTCGAATCGTGTCCAAAACTCAAGGTTGTGAGTCGTATGGGCGTGGGTGTGGATTCGATAGATCTCGAGGCAGCGACCGAGCTTGGTGTTCTCGCGTGTAACGTTCCCGGCGTGAATACTACTGAAGTAGCGGATCACGCGGTCGCGATGCTTCTTGGCCTCACCCGTCGGCTTGTTGATGCCACTAACACGACGCGTGCAGGTCAATGGAGTGAGAACCGAAAACTCACTGGCGAATATCAGCGTTCGGTCCGAAGAATCGCGGGCCACACGGTCGGCATCATTGGTTTCGGTAATATAGGTAGAGCGTTTGCGACTCGCATTCGTGGCTTTGGGCCGGCCTCAATCGTGGCGTACGACCCCTACGTAGCGCAATCCACGGCGGATCTGTATGGCGTTCGTATCGTCGATTTTGGTGAGCTACTAAGTACCGCAGATTTTATTACGATTCACTGTTCGTCGACGGAAGAGACTCGGCACATGATTGATTCGAACGCGCTTGGACAGATGAAATCCACCGCTTTGTTGGTGAACACGTCGAGGGGCCCCGTCGTCAACGGAACCGCGTTGGCGAATGCGCTTAGCGAGGGACAAATCGAAGCGGCAGCGTTGGACGTGACGGAGGTCGAGCCGATCGATGCGCAAGATCCACTGCTTGAGTTGCCAAACATGATGGTGACCCCGCATATCGCTGGGTTTTCTCCGACCTTTCTTGAGGAATGTCCAATCATGCAAGCTGAAAACATCATTCGAGTACTGACGGGTCATCCACCCCATGGACTCGCCAACCCCGAGGTCATCAAAACAATTGCGGTGATGCGATCCACGAATCCTGGGCGCTGGGATGGCGTGCCAGAATTTTCGACCGCGTTGGCGGTATGACCGTGGGAAAGGTTGCGATTATTACTGGGGCCGGCACTGGGATCGGCAAATACACCGCCTTGGCGTTGCTCGACGAAGGCTATTCGGTGGCCTTGGCTGGGCGTCGCGGCGAACTGCTTGAGGCCGTTGTGGATGAGTCCGGTGCAGGAGAAAAAGTCATCGCGGTACCGACCGACGTGGGAGATCCTCAAGCCGTTGAACACCTTTTCGAGAAAACGGGCTCAACGTTTGGACGCCTGGACTTGTTGTTCAATAACGCAGGCTCGGGCGCGCCGGCGATTCCCATCGAGGAGCTCACGCTTGAGCAATGGCAGCGAGTGGTTAGTGTTAATTTGACGGGTGCTTTTTTGTGCACGCAGGCCGCATTTCGAATCATGAAAGCTCAAAGTCCGAAGGGTGGTCGCATCATCAACAACGGCTCGATATCGGCGCACACGCCTCGGCCCAATTCGGCTCCGTACACGTCGACTAAACATGCAATCACCGGGTTAACAAAATCGACGGCGTTGGATGGCCGCGACCACGACATCGTCTGTGGCCAGATCGACATTGGCAACGCGCTCACCGACATGACCTCGCGGATGGGTCAAGGGGTAATGCAGGCTGATGGGACGAGGAAACCTGAACCGACCATGGACGTCGATAGCGTCGTGCGGGCCGTTGTTTACATGGATAGCTTACCGTTAAACGCTAGCGTACAGTCGATTACGGTTCTTGCTTCCAAGATGCCGTTCGTGGGCCGCGGATAGAGCGGTCAGACGTTTTTCATCAGACGCTGTTTCTGTCGTTGCCAGTCGCGTTCTTTTTCGGTTGATCGTTTGTCGTGCTGTTTCTTACCTTTTCCGAGTGCCACCTCGCATTTAACACGGGGCCCTTTCCAGTAAAGGGCGGTCGCAATGCAGGTGCTTCCTTTTGCCTGTGTTGCCCGAAAAATTTCCGCGATTTCTTTCGCGTTGAGGAGTAGTTTCCTTGTTCGCTGAGGATCTGGGGTGACATGCGTTGACGCACTCGAGAGCGGACTGATCAGCGAACCGAGCAACCAGGCTTCCCCGTCACGAACCAAAACGTAGCTATCGGAAAGCTGGGCCTGATTGGCACGAATACTTTTAACCTCCCAGCCCTCAAGCACCACGCCAGCTTCAAAAGTTTTTTCTAGGTGGTAATCAAATTTAGCCCGCCGATTGAGGGCGATGGTGTTCGATCCTCCTCCTTTTTCGTGTTTGGCCATGACCAGATTATAGGCGACGTCGTGGAAGGCTATGAAATGGCCGAATGGATTGGTAACTGGCAACGAATCATTGAGCGAGACAGAATGTACCTTTCTCGTTAATAAAGAGATGTGTGTGACGTCAGACGAATCCAAACATGGCATGTGGTCCAGCCGTTGGTTGTTTGTGCTGGCGGCTGCAGGATCCGCAGTTGGGCTGGGCAATATCTGGAAGTTTCCCTACATCGCCGGTGAAAACGGTGGTGGCGTTTTTGTGGTCGCCTATCTTTTCTGTGTGGCTCTTGTCGGTGTTCCGGTCATGACGGCTGAGGTACTCATGGGTCGTCAGGGTCGCCAAAGTCCTATCAACTCCATGCGAGCGTTGGTACAACAGAGCGACGGTTCGAAAGCCTGGTCGCTGATCGGTTGGGCGGGGGTGGCGGCCGGTTTCCTCATTCTTTCGTTTTATTCTGTGATTGCCGGGTGGGGTCTTTACTACATCGGGCAACTCGCTAGCGGCAGTTTCACTGGAGTGGATGGGACGACGGCCACGCAAGCGTTAGAAGCATTACATAGCAATCCCATTCTCATGGCCGTGTTCCACACGATCTTCATAGGTCTCACGGTCTTCATTGTTGCACGAGGGGTCGTAAGTGGCCTCGAGCGTGCGATTCGTTGGCTGATGCCGCTGTTGTTCGTTTTGTTGATCGTGTTGCTGGGTTATGGCATTGCGTCAGGCGGGTTTTCGGAAGGTTTTGATTTTATGTTTGGGTTGAGGTGGGAGGCGTTATCCGTGGACGGTTTGTTGGTGGCCCTCGGTCACGCCTTTTTCACTTTGAGTATTGGAATGGGTGCGATTATGGCGTACGGGGCTTACGTTCCAAGCTCGGTTTCAATAACTCGAACCGTGATCACCATCGCGGCTCTAGACACCGTGGTGGCTTTGATAGCGGGCCTCGCTATTTTTTCGATTGTGTTTGCCAACGGACTGGAACCGGGGAGTGGACCCGGACTCATGTTTGTGACGGTCCCGCTTGCGTTCGGACAGATGCCGCTGGGGGCGCTGTTCGGGGGCATTTTCTTTATCTTGGTGAGCTTCGCAGCGATTACCTCGGCCATCTCATTGACTGAACCCGCCATCGCGTTTCTTGTCGAGGAATACAACGTGGAACGGTCTCGGGTTGCGGTGAGCATTGGAGCTGCGTGTTGGTTATTGGGCTTGGCATCGGTCTTTTCATTCAACATCTGGTCAGACGTTTACGTGGTCGGAGAAAAAACGGTGTTCGATTCGATCGACTACCTCACTGCGAACATCATGTTACCGCTCGGCGGTTTGTTTATTGCACTTTTTGCCGGCTACGTTCTACCCAAAGCCACCGTCATGTCGCAGTTGGGTATTTCGTCGAAATCCGCCGTGGCGATATGGACGGCCTCGTCGAGAGTAATAGCCCCGCTGGGGGTTCTAATTGTGTTTCTCTACACGATCTGGCCTACCGATTAATCGGGGACCTGCCAGTTGAGGACGGTTGAACGCAGTGTATTGTTGCCGTACAGCGCAACAGCGTTGCGGGCGCTCGTTAACGATGTTGATCGATACAGTGAGTTTGTCCCGGGGTGCAAAAGTTCCTGCGTTATTGAAGCGGGGAGTGATTTCGTGGTCGCTCGCCTCGAGCTTTCGGGAAGAGGAGTTACCGAAAGTTTAGTGACCCGTAATGATCAGAGTGAGAGCGGAATCATTGTCCTTTCTTTGGTGAGTGGTCCCTTCGAAAGTTTCAATGGGCAATGGAGCTTTACAGACCTTGGCGTCGGTTGCCGCGTGGGCCTAGAAGTATCGTTTCGACTAAAAAGTCTAATGATTGATAGTTTGCTAGGGCCATTCTTCGCGAAGATTATCGATGGATTGGTGGATTCTTTTTCCAAGCGTGCTCGTGACGTTTTATCCGACGAAGACTCGAATTAGATCGGACCTGCGTCCTCGAAAAGATCGTCGGAAGGATAGGACGACTAGGTTACGTGCAGTAAAGATTCACCGACACCAAGAATGAAGCTCATTCGGTGCCGGTCGCGCTATCGCCAGATTTTTCTGTGGAGGGCGCCATGTCGCCGCTGAAGTGGGTCAAGAGGTCGTTTTCAAAAAATAGCGACATGCGCGTGGATTCGTTGAATTGACCCGGCACTTCTATCGTAAAGACATAGTCCCAACGATCGGGATCGAAGGTGTTAGTCATCACCGGACGGCCCATAACGTAGGCTACCTGGGCGCGGGTCATACCCGGTTTCAGTTTGTCGATCATCGACTGGTTGAGGATATTGCCCTGCTGGACAGAAACCTTGTGGACGCGCGGCATCGAGATCGAGCAACCGACAATCGCGCAAACGAGCACGAGCCAAGAAAAGCGTTTCAGGAACATATCCACGGACTGTTTCGACGAATTAGCGCGAACGTTAATGCATCAAAGGACAAGGTTAAAGACCGAATCGACTTAGTTTAGTTCAAGTAGATTGACAAGCCGGGACGATCAGTTGTGCGCGTCGGCAAGTAACGTTCTCGCAAAATCTTTTGTCTCGTCGGTAATTTTTCGACCGCCCAACATGCGGGCGAGCTCATCGACCCGCCCGGTGTCCGAAAGTATTTCAATGGAAGTGTCTTGATGTTGCGACTTTTCGACCTTCATATGGGTGTTGGCTAGGGCTGCTACTTGGGGGGCGTGAGTTACACAAACGACCTGGGTATGTGATGCGAGTTTTTTCAGCATCCTGCCTACGACGTCGGCGGTTGTACCGCCAACGCCAATGTCGGCTTCGTCAAGGATCAAGCATGGCAGTTGGGA
>CAJWCW010000078.1 GCA_913030615.1 uncultured Gammaproteobacteria bacterium
TCGCGGACCAGATCCACATCGCCCGGATCGTAGAGTCCGAACGGGTATGCGAAACTGCCAACTACGGCTGAAAATGTCTCAGCCAACCGTCGTTTACCCTCTGCGATTTCTTCCCGCTTTAGCTCGACCGACAGGCCCGGTAGGTAGGCGTGTGTTTCAGTGTGCGCTCCAAGCTCCCAACGACCCGAATCCAACATCGTCCTCACGTGTTCGTCGGTCAATTTGTCTTCACGCCCGAGTTCACCATCTCGATGGTTTGGATTTTTATCTGCCGACCAGTCGCGCCCGTGACGATCGACGACGAGGTACAGGGTTGCTTTCGCATCGTACTTTTCGAGAATCGCGTGGGCACGGGTGTAATTGTCGAGATAACCGTCGTCAAACGTAATCGCAACCGATTTTGGCGCGCAGCGTTGCAACAGATCAGAAACAAGAATGAACGTCCAACCATTATCTCGTAACCACTTGATCTGCCGTTCGAATGACTGCGGATGGACGCGTAATTTATTGAATCGAGCTTGGGGAACTGACACCGCAATCATGTGGTACATCAGCACCCGCGGCGTAGTGTCAGCAACTTTCCTCCTCCACCAGGCATATCGAAGCGAGCCCCAGGTCAGGGCAATACACGCAACGATCGCGACAACGGTCGTCATGAAGACAATTCTTGGTACATAGCGATGGTTTGCTGGCACATGTTTTGCAGTGTGAATTCGTGGTGAGAAATCAACGGTGGGCTCTCCAAGAACGATTCGATCCGCGATACGACATCCTTCGGCTTATCCGGATCTACCGCCCCCTCAGGGCATATTTCGCTAAGAATTTCGCCAACACCACCGTGTCTGTAGCCCACTACGGGCGTCCCTAACGAGAGCGCTTCCAACACGGTCCGGCCAAACGATTCCGGCCGCGTCGAAAGCGAAAGCACGATATCGGCGATCGACATAATGTCTCGAAGATCCGAACGATGGCCAAAAAAAACAACGTGTTTGCTCAATACAGGATCGTTTCGAACCGCACTCTGGATCCCACGCGCGTATCCGCGTCGTTTGGGGTCGACACCGCCGACTACTGCGACTCGTATATCACGCCCGTTGCCCACCAGCGACCGGACCAAAGGGAAGAGCGCCTCGTGTCCTTTCAGGCGTGTCAGTCGACCTGGCAATACCAGGGTTGGCGCTCGAGGCATCGAACCCCAATGTCGGTTCCATGCCTCGAGCCACACCTGACGCGGTCGATACCCCGGAAAGTAAACGTTGGGATCAATGCCGCGGTGTATGACGCGCACCTTGTCTGGCGGATCAACGACATAATGATCTTCCAAGTATTGACGTGCGGTACGCGAGACCACCTCCACACGCTCACCGCGAGATACCACGGCACTGTATCGATTGACACTATGTAAGCCGTGCACGCTGGTAACGAGTCTGGGCCGACTCCTTACCGGCATCTTCTTCCAGATTTGCCAGCAGAGCCATGCGGGCAAACGAGATCGCGGATGGATGACATCGGGCCGCTCGATCTCCAACCAGCGTTTTAACGTTGCCAACGAGCGGATCGTTTTGATTGATTTATCCGCCACCGACATAACAACGTGGCGTGCCCCAATGCGTTCCACTTCGTCCACAAGGCGTCCACCTTGAGATATCAAGACCGCTTCGTGACCCGACGCCACTAGCGCGGTAGCGACCTCGATGGTACCGCGCTCAACACCCCCGCTTTCTAACCGCGGCACGACTTGTACGATTTTCATTGGCGTAGCGAGACCACTTTACCGGGGCTCCGAAGCAGTCGCTCGGCCGCTTACCATCCAAACTAAGGCGATCCGAGCGAAGTTATTGCCCGTACCGTGGTGCTGATCGTAGATACGATTCCTCCTCCGTAGTTGACTGCCGCGACAAGGCCACATTTCGATGCGGGAATCGTCCGAAGCGTTGAATCAATTCACGATGACCTTTGGCATGGTTCGCGAACGATTGCACAAACGGTTTCCAGTCGTCTGGCACACGGTCGACCATCAGCTCATAAGTATTGACCGCCCGATCTTGATCAATCGGACTTTCGCTATGGGTGAACGGATGACAAAGAAAAACCCTTCCCGGAACCGATAAACCTTCGTCAAATCCTCGGTCGATTGCTCGCACCGCAACCGCCCTCGCCAGACTATCTTGTCCGAATGCCCCCCGCTGACCCCGAAACATGTTTCTAGAAAACTGATCCAATACAATGACCACGGCCAACGCGCCCTCGGCGTCCTCGCCCCAATGCAAAAGCCTCCCGTTCCGAATCGACGCATGCACGTCTTCGAATCGATCTTTGATGGCGCAGTCAATTTGGATCGTTGGTCGATACCAAAAACGGTTGCGCGCGTGGGCTGCAGCGGGATCGGATTCGGCGTCACCAAGCCAGTACGTAATCACCTCGACCGGCTCGTGCGCGTCTTCAGACATCGCTCTATTGTACCTAACGCGGACCCACTACACGCGCACCACCACCTTAACCAACACCGCCACTCGTAGATCAAAATCACGCGAGCGTCGACATTCTTCGCTCCAAATCCCAAGTCCGAGTTTCGAGACATTCCGGCTCCACTGTATCGCCGGGTGCGCTACTATCGCGTCACACACGGTATGGAAGCGTGATGCTGATGACAATTCCGCAACCCGACGAAAATAACGTCTGGCGCACAGAAACCCCGGGCATCGAAGGCTGGTCCAGAACAGCGCGAGCGGATGATCCCAACAAGTACTTCATGGTGTCGACCGACGGCCATGTCCAAGAACCTGCAGATCTCTGGCACACGCGCATGGACAAAAAATTCCGAGAGCGATTACCTGGATTCACCGTCGATGCCAAGGGCAAGAAATTTCAGAAAACGGAAGGCTTTAGACCGCTGCGGATCCGCAACATTGAGTTTCAGGGCGAGGATTTGCTGCGTAATCAATCGGGCGCGCTTCCAGAGGATCGGGTTCGAGACCTGGCGGCCGACGGTGTCGATGCCGAAATCCTTTTTCCAAACAAAGGGCTCACCATCTGGGCGACCCCTGACCCAGCATTCAGTCAAGCGATGTGTCGTGTATGGAACGAGTGGGCATGGGAAGTCTTTGGAAGCTACAACGATCGTCTATCACCCATGGCATGCGTGGCATCCGCCGACATAGCCGGTGCCATTCAGGAAATACAGCGTTGCGCCGAACTTGGGTTTCGAGGACTTTCTCTTCCGTGCAAACCCGTTTGGGGCGCACCAGATCACGAACATCTGAATTACAACTTACCGGAATTCGATTCCTTGTGGGCCGCGATCCAAGAGGTCGATCTTCCGGTCACCTTCCACGTCTCGACTGGCCGCGATCCGCGCACGTCGAGAGGAAACGGTGGTGCCGTAATCAATTATGCCGTGCACTCACTCGCCCCGACCATGGAGCCGATTGCCAACCTGTGCGCGTCCGGCGCTCTCGATCGATTTCCGGGCTTACGTTTCGGCAGTGTCGAGGCAGGGATCGGTTGGGTTCCTTGGGCTATTTGGGCGCTCGACGAAGCGTACCGAAAGCATCACATGTGGGTTCGACCAGCATTATCTAAGCTGCCAAGTGATTTCTTTCGAAGTAACGGCTTCGCCACGTTTCAGGAAGATAAGCCCGGGCTCGATCTCGCACGCGAACACGGACTCATCGGCAATTTTATGTGGGCCAATGATTACCCCCATCACGAAGGAACATGGCCACACTCGGCCGCCGCAATCGAACGAACCATGGGTCATCTCTCGGATCACGAACGTGCCAACGTTCTCGGGTTGAACGCGGCCCGAGTCTTTAAGTTCCCGATCCCGGAGCGCTACCATAAGCAAGAAGAAGTCGCCGCTATCGTTGCTCGAAAACAAGTCTAAGAGCAACGCCACAGTTTTTTTTGCTGTGCCCGAACACGCGTGACCCTTCGGCTCAAAAACCGTATTGCGCTAATCACGGGCGCCGCCTCGGGTATCGGTAAGGCAACCGCGGACCTTTTTGAGGCCGAAGGCGCCGTGGTCTTACGAACCGACATCGCCGACGGTCATCATCATAAACTCGATGTCTCAAGTGCATCGGATTGGCGGAGCTTCATCGATTCTATCGAACATGAACACATCGACATTGTCGTGAATAACGCGGGGATCTCTCCCCACGACAACATCGAAAATTTAGACATGGCGAGATGGGACACTATTCGTGGTGTCGTTCTCGACGGTGTCATGTTGGGATGCAAGCACACGTTACCTCTACTGAAAAAGAGTGCCCACGGTGCAATCGTTAACGTGTCGTCCGTCGCGGGTATCGTTGGCGCGAGTGAGTACACGTCATACGGAGCCGCCAAGGCCGGCGTCCGAAACGTCACCAAGTCGGTCGCCCTTCACTGCGCGCGAATGCACTATAACGTGCGTTGTAATTCCGTCCACCCGGGTTCAATCGACACCCCCATACTAGATGCCGACAAAGCGCAATACGGCGAGGAGAAGGTTGTTCAAGTTCGGGCCAAGACGATCCCATTGGGTCGCCTCGGCCGCGCCAGAGAAGTCGCCGACGCGATCCTATTCCTGGCGAGCGACGACGCCAGTTTTATTACCGGTACCGAGTTGGTCGTCGATGGAGGGTTCACCGCTCGCTAGCTAATCCCGGTCTTCCTTACTTGATTGGTAACATATTCTCTATTCACCGCGGAGGCGCTCATCATGGTCGACAGCAAACCAGCAACGGATGCCACAATTGCAGCGAATCGCCACGTCCTCGAAAAACTTGATTTCACCGATACAGCGAGCTTCGAGAACGCTCAACGCGGATTCATCGCAAGCATCGACCCCATGAAGATCGCGCACAATGATGCGGATCGATTCGTATTCGACCTCAGTGCCACAGAGTTTCTGGAACACCAAGCACCCGACACCGTAAATCCGAGTTTATGGCGCCAAGCGCAGTTAAATGCCCAACACCATGGACTATTCGAGGTTGTGGACGGGATTTACCAGGTCAGATCATTTGATATCGCCAACATGACCTTAATTCGTGGCGACACCGGTTGGATCGTGATCGATCCCCTAACCTCGAGCGAAACATCGAGCGCCGCTCTCGCGCTCGCAAACAAACACCTCGGACACCGAGAGGTCGTCGCCGTGGTTCATACCCACAGCCACGCCGATCACTTTGCGGGAATATTGGGCGTCGTTGATCCAAACGACGTCGCCTCGGGGAGGATCCCTGTCTTTGCACCGTTGGATTACGTCGACGAGGCACTCGATGAAAATGTGCTGGCGGGTAACGTCATGAACCGACGTGCAACCTATATGTACGGCAACTTGCTAGAACCCTCGGCCACCGGTTTCGTGACGACGGGACTAGGAGCAGCCTTATCGATGGGATCGACCGGATTTATCCCACCAACAGAAATCATCAGGACCACGGGGGAAACTCGAACTATTGACGGCGTCGAATTTGAATTCCAAATGACGATGGGGACCGAAGCGCCCGCTGAAATGGTGTTTTACTTTCCGCAGTTCAATGCGCTCTGCATGTCGGAGATTACGTCACACCATCTCCACAATGTGTATACCCCCCGTGGGGCCCAGGTGCGAGACGCGCTTGCATGGGCAGAGCAAATTAATGAGTCCATCGAGCTATTTGGTGACCGCCTCGAACTGCAGTTTGCGAGTCATCATTGGCCGATCTGGGGTCGTGAAAAAGCGCTGGAGTTCCTCGGAAAGCAGCGGGATATGTATAAGTACATCCACGACCAATCACTGCGCTTGGCAAACCATGGCTACTGCATGGAGGAAATCGCGGAACAAGTCAGCCTACCGGAAACGCTAAGCAAAGAATTCTACAATCGGGATTACTACGGCACCGTTCACCATAACGCGCGGGCGGTTTACGTTAAGTACCTAGGTTACTTTGACGGCAATCCCTCCCACTTGTATCAACTGCCACCTACGGAAGCCGCCCACCGTTACGTTCGATTCATGGGTGGCCCAGATGCCATCGTCGCCCAAGCGTCCGAGTCCTTTGATACTGGAGACTACCGCTGGGTTGCCGAAGTCCTCGATCACGTCGTCGTTGCTGATCCCACACACGAAGCGGCGCGCAATTTACTAGCCGACGCGCTCGAGCAGCTCGGATACCAAGCTGAATCCGCACCCTGGAGAAATTTTTTTCTTACAGGAACCAAAGAGTTACGTGAAGGAGTAAGAAAAAGATCGAACTTTTCGGCCAGCGAAGCAATGGCCAGTGGCATACCCCTTTCAAATCTTTTTAGGACGATTGCCGTGCGTCTCAACGGCCCCAAGGCAGCGGCTCATCGCATTCAGCTTGCGCTGAATTTTCTGGACATCGAGACCCCATGGCTGGTGACCGTCGAAAACGGTGTCTTGAACGCGTACCCGAACAAAGCGGTCCCGTCGCCGGACGCTTCGCTCGCATTGACGACCTTGAACTTTAAGAGACTCATGCTCGGATTAACGGACGCGGCCACACTCATCGGCAACGGTGATCTATCCATCGATGGCGATGCCTCTGTCTTATTGACCTTCGCAGGTCTCTTTGACCAATTCGATCGCGGCTTCCCGTTAGTAGGCGCAAGACCCGAGTTCGTACCTTCCTGATAAGATCGACCTTTGCCGTAGTAAGAGCTTTGATGCGTCACACAACCGATGGGGTCAGGTCTCCCGATGCAACCGTGTTTCGATCGGACATGTTCTCGTCGCTACGAATTCGTGACTTCAAGCTTTTGTGGATCTCGAACTTGGCCGCATCTTTCGCCATGCAAATGCAAATGGTCGCGCGCGGCTGGTTGATTTATGACATGACCGGATCGCCACTCGATCTGACCTGGGTGATGCTCGCCTTTATGCTGCCGTCCCTCGTATTCTCCCTAGCAGGCGGCGTTATCGCCGATCGGATGCGAAAGAAGTCGATCATGGTGACATCCCAGTTGCTGAACACCGTCGCCACCGTGCTGCTCGCCACTATTATTTATAACGGCGACGTGACCTTTGCGCACTTCATCTATTTTGGCCTCTTCAATGGCACCGTGCTGTCGTTCAGCATGCCGGCACGTTCAGCCGTCATTCCGGAAATCGTGGGCCAGGATTCGGTCGTCAATGCCATGGCGCTGCAAAGCGCCACGTTCAACCTAGCGCGAATCCTGGGGCCAGTCGCTGCCGGCGGACTCATGGCCTACCTCGCGGGCGGTAATACATCGTCCACACTCGGGGTCGGCATGGTCTTCTACCTTATTGCGCTGCTCTATATCGTCTCGGTCGTTGCGACCGGTCTCTTACGTTACACAGGGAAACCCTCGCGGACCGAACCCGCGGGCATGATCGACGACGTCTTAGAAGGTTTTCGATACATGCGCCAGGAACGCGTCATCCTTGGATTGTTGATCATGGGGTTCCTGCCCATGACCTTTGGTTTTACCGCGATGTTCTTGTTGCCCGTGTTTAATGCCGACGTTATTGGTGGCGGGCCCGACGATCTCAGTTTTCTGGTGGCCGCCATGGGCGTGGGCGCCTTGGCCGGTTCCTTGGCCCTAGCGCGACTGGGGGACATAGGCAGTAAAGGCCGCGTCCTGTTTGTAACGTCCTACCTTTGGGCAGCTTTCCTAGTGATGTTCGCGATTTCTCAGACGCTTTGGCTGGCGATGTTGTTCGGTCTTTTTACTGGACTCTTCGGGTCGGTGATGGGTTCGCTCAACATGAGCGTCGTACAACTTGCTATAAGACCTGAAATTCGAGGTCGGGTGATGGCCATCATGTGGATGGCGCACGGACTCATGCCCGTCGGCATTATCCCCATCAGTTGGCTCGCTGAAGTCGTTAGCATTGATATAGCCTTGTTGGTAAGCGCTTTCTTGCTTGCAGCCACAATGGCGCTTCTCGGCTTCTTTTATCCTGAGCTCAAGACCATCGACAGGGGACACGGCGCGGAGGATAGTGTGCCTGATACGCAAGCGCCCGGCGTATCAATCCAGGAGGCTAGATGACCGAGTCCGCCATTACTTACGTCACCGACGACATGCATAAAATGAAAGGTGTCTGGATCGATGAACGAACATCGCCTCCCATTTCAATGTCCGATATTCGAAAATGGGCGATCGCAACGTATTGGCCCGAGCAACCGCCACGTATTTATTGGGACGAACCATACGCCGATGGCACTCGGTGGGCTGGCATTCTCGCGCCCCCAGATTTCAACCCTTTTGCCTGGCCCGTTGAACGAATCGCGAGGGCGGGCATACCGCAGCCTCGAAAACCAGATGGTTCTCGATTTACCGGGATGAACGGTGGCCAGACCGATACCTACGGCGCACCAATGCGACCCGGTGACGTCATTACAGCTCGTTCGCGTTTGTCCGATTGGCACGAACGCGACGGCCGGCTCGGCTGGACGCTTTATACAACCACTGAAATTGAATGGCGCAATCAACACGACGAGCACGTTAAAACACGGATGTCGATCGGCATCCGCTACTAAGGAGGGACTATGTCCATCAAATTTTCTGAAATTGAAGTTGGCGACAGTCTGCCGCGTTGGTCGCGTCGCACCTCCTTCGCCGAGTGGAACCGCTACGCGGCGGTCAACGATGAATTTGTACCGTTTCACATGGACGACGAAGCCGGTCGGCGCGCTGGCAATGAACAAGGCGCATTCGGCATGGGCAATCTTCGCTACGCGTACATCGTGAATGCGTTGCATACCTGGATTGGCGACGAAGCACGAATCCACGAAGTTGCTTGTCAGTATCGTGCAATCAATCAAAAAGACGACGTCTTAACGGTAACGGGAACAGTCACCGACAAAAAAACCGAGGAAGGTGAACAAAGGGTGTATCTCGATATCAACGTCGTCACAGATGACGACCAATCCACATGTCCAGGGCATGCCGTCGTGGCGCTGCCCTAGAAAATTGGCATTTGCGAGCGAGTAATCGGACCGCCGATGGACTGCCGTGTTGGATGCGGTGCCTGCTGCATAGCACCGTCAATAAACGTACCCATGCCAGGCATGCCTGACGGAAAACCTGCCGGCGTCCGCTGCGTTCATTTGAGCGAAGACCGTCGATGCACGCTCTACGATAGTCCCAAGCGTCCGGATATTTGTCGCCGGTTCGCACCCGAATTGGCGTTCTGCGGCACAAGCTTTGAAGACGCCATAGAGAAATTTAGCGTGCTTGAACTGGCGACTCGACCAATTGATTAGACGCGTTACCAACGACGGCTCTCAACGGCACAAACGTATAAAGCGAAACAACATTCATTTGCTGGAAAACACGATGGGCCGATGTCGATTGATGCTTTGTTTAGTTTTCTTGACGGCATTCAGTGGGTGCACGTCATCTAGCTTGCCTGGCCGTCCGATCGTAGACATGAAAGGAGTCAATGCGAAGGCCTACGAGGCAGACCTCGCCGAATGCAACGAGTACGCGAAAGAAGTCGAAGCGGGGAAACAAGTCGCCATCGGCGCCGCGGCTGGTGCCGCCGTAGGGGGACTGATGGGGGCCTCCATGGGTAACGGTGACCGGGCCAAACGATCTGCCGGTGCAGGCGCTACGTACGGAGGCGCCCGAGGTGGCTTGCGTGCGCTGAACGAAAGCAACAAGGTGGTAAGGAATTGTCTCCGCAACCGCGGTTACGTGGTGCTTAATTAACCCATAAATTTGAGCGCTAGTTTTCGGCGAAGCTTACCGTTTCCCATCCATGACCGCGGTGCGCCAACCGTATCCCTTCCAACACAACACGCCTCTGGTATTCTGGCTCGTTTGGGAGAGGGGGGACCTGATGAACGCTGAGATCGACGCCACATCGGAGAAATTTCTGCGCGGCAAGTACGCCATCGTAGGGGTCGGCGAGACGCCATACACTCGGGGATCTGGGACAACAACGCGGGCCCTAGGTACCTACGCGGTGCGACGTGCCATTGAAGACGCCGGACTTGGGATGGACGATATCGACGGCATGCTCTCCTACAGCGGCAACGATTCGATACCGTCAACCGCAGTCGCTGGCGATCTTGGTATTCGACTCAATTTCTACATGGACGTCATGGGCGGCGGATCAAGCACTGAGGCCCTTATCGGTATCGCGATGGGTGTGATCGAGGCCGGGATGTGTAAGACCGTCGTCATTTTCCGTTCAATGAATGGGTACTCACAAATACGAATCGGCGGAACCGGGCGAGGATCGGGCGCCTCCAGCCTCAGCGGTGACGGCCTATTTGGCCGCGCCTATGGTCAATCAAGCGCCGCGCAAGCATTCGCACAAACCTTTATGCGACATATGTACGACTACGGGACCACGCCCGAACAAATAGCGCACGTGAAAGCGATTCACTCGGAACACGCGTCAAACAACCCGAAAGCGTACTACAAGCACCGGGTCACCGTTGACGACGTGCTTTCGAGCCGGATGATCGTAAAGCCTCTCCACCTGCTGGATTGCTGCGTCGAAACCGACAATGCGACGGCAATCGTGGTGACACGGATGGATCGCGCCCGCGATTGCAAACATATCCCGGCAACCATCCTGTCGGTCGTTGGACGATGCTGCAAACCCCGAATAGACAACCATTATCAAGCCGGTCCGATATCGACCGTGGCCGGTCATTACGCCAAAGAAATTCTATGGCCGAATGCGGGTGTCGGCCCCGACGACATCGACCTAACCGGTTCATACGACGCCTTTACGTTCACCACCATGTTGCAGCTTGAGGACTATGGTTTCTGCGAAAAAGGCGATGGTGGCGAATACGTGAGCTCCGGAATCATGCGCCTTGGCGGTGCACGACCCAACAACACCAGCGGCGGACATCTCTGCGAAGGATATACGCACGGCATGAACATGGTGATCGAGAACGTTCGTCAGCTCCGAGGCGAGATTGACGATAGTTGTCCTGTCGATGCGAATGGCAAGCGTCAACACACATACGATTACTCCAGCGGGGGTTGCCGCCAAGTTCGTGATCCGGAAATCACGGCCAATCTCGGTTGGGCAATGCCTGGTACAGGGTCGGCGCTCGTCATGGCAAAAGGAGAACGATGATGCCGCTTCAAGGCGAATACCTCGGCATGTCGGTTGCCATACCGGACCTCGACCGACCGAATCAGGAATTTTATACCCACTGTGGACAGGGAGTGCTGCACCTGCAGTCATGCGTGAAATGCACGCTACTTCGTTACCCGACGACGACTGCTTGTCCCTGGTGTGCAGAGTCTGAGTACGTATGGACGCCGGTATCGGGGAAGGGAACGCTGTACTCGTATGGCGAAGTACACCACGCGATCCAACCAGCCTTTCAACAATTCACCCCATACCTCATCCTACTCGTTGAACTGGATGAGCAACGCGACCGCCCGAACCGTTTCGACGGGTTACGTATCAACGGCAACCTAGCCGATGCATCCGGGGAAATGGCAAAGCCTGAAATTGTTGCGACCGTTGGGATTGGCAGTCGTCTGCGCGTCGTCTTTAAATCGATTGGCGACGGCATGGCAATTCCGCTCTGGACGCTCGACACCGACGTGAAACAAGAAGCTCCCTGGCGATATTCCGACAACTAGGAGGCAATGGTGTACTTCAACTTGGCAACCATTAGCGAAGCCGTTGCGGACGTCGTCCCAGATCGTGAGGCCATTATTTTCAGAGACCGGCGCATCACATACGGAACCTTGCGGGACCGATCGCGACGATTCGCGAACCTGCTTCTCGACCGAGGACTCGGCATGCGAACGCCCCGCAAACAACTTCCGGATTGGGAATCGGGCCAGGATCACCTCGGCATCTATCTATACAACGGTAACGAATACCTCGAAGGCATGTTGGGAGCGTTCAAAGCCCGCCTCGCTCCATTCAACATTAACTACCGGTACGTCGATGAAGAATTGGTTTACCT
>CAJWCW010000079.1 GCA_913030615.1 uncultured Gammaproteobacteria bacterium
ACGCATGTGCCGACCCCCCATCTTGACGACAATCACTCGATCTTTGGTGAAGTTGTCGATACAAGCGACCAGGACGTTGTTAATACAATCTCGCAAGGTGATGTCATCGAGACAGTTACTATCGAGGGCGATGTTGATGGACTGTTCGAGCAGGTGTCGGACCGGCTATCCGAATGGAATGCAGAACTCGATAAGGGTTAGCGTCGGATCAGTTTTTCCGATGTTCCGGCTGCCTAGGTTCCAAACCCGATATTGGTGTTGGTGGGTGCTTGAACGACAGCAGAAACATCGGTGATAACGAGTCTACAAAACGCACGGGTCAAACAAGTCGTTCGTTTGCGGCAGCGGCGACATAGGGAGAGTGAAGGGCTCTTCCTGATCGAGGGATATCGCGAAATACAGTGTGCCGTTGACGCGTGTATTGGGGTGAAAGCGTTGTTCACGTGCGAGCAGTTCTATGGCCATTCCGACACGCGAACTCTCGTTCGTCGGTTGGTTGAGAATGCTGATATTTCCATAGAACCGGTTAGCCGTGAGGTGTTTGCGAAAATATCGGTCCGTGAAAATTCGGATGGGCTACTGGCCGTAGCACCCAGTCCGGCGTGGCCAATAAACGATATGCAGGTACCACCGAACGGCTTATTTCTAATCAGTACGGCGACGGAGAAACCAGGGAACCTGGGGACTATATTGAGATCCGCCGACGCTGCGGGTGTCGACGGCGTTGTCGTTTGTGGCTCGGGCACGGATGTATTGAACCCAAATGTTGTTCGAGCGAGCTTGGGAACAGTCTTCTCGGTTCCGGTTGCGCAGGCCGATGCTGATTCCGTCCGCTCATGGATCAAGCGCCACACTCTTTGGACCATCGCCGCTACGCCAGACGCGGATCGATTGTATACGGAAGTCGATATGGTGAGACCCTGCGCCGTTCTGATGGGTAGTGAACACGCCGGTTTAGATGGTGAGTGGCTGAACTCCGCCGATGAACGGGTACGGCTGCCGTCGGTGGGTCAGGCCGATTCGATCAATGTCGCGATGGCCGCCACGGTGATGTTATTCGAGGCCCGGCGTCAGCGAGGAATAGAAAGTACGGACTGACGTCGTCGGCGAGACACTGACTAGCATCTTGTCGAGGCGATCATGATCTCTCACGACTGAAGCGTTTGGGGTCTTTTTAACCCAAGCCCCACTGAATAGCGTTGCCGAGCAGTTGTTGGTAACTCTCGTGTTCCCAAACACCTCGGAATACGGGCGGTGACGCCCCATCTCTTTCGACACTTTCGTCGACCATGGGCTGGCTGTTGGTAGTCGGTGAGTGACAATGGCCGAGTGCAATGTACGCAACTTCCCCCGAACCAAGTGCTCTCGTATAGCCCAGCACGCGTGTTCGGCCGTCAGCCTGCAAGGAAGTATCTTCATCGTAGCTAAAGCCAAAACCATCGGGCGAAGGATCTTCTGGAAGTTCGGTCGTTAGTAGGACGTTGCAATCGCCAAGAATTTCAACCAAGTAGAGTTCGTCAACGACTTCGAATGAGGCGCTTAAACCCGCGGTAATCGGATGCGATGCATCTTCGACGTTCACGTCAAAACGACGAATGGGTGGATGATTCAGGAAAAAGCAACCCAACGAGTCGTGGTGCGGCAGTTTAACCATACGTCGTTGCCGGGTGCCTTCGATACGCGCGGCTCGACCGCCGCTGGTACCGTGCAAACCCAACCAGCGTCCGCCCTCACCGATCCATCCACGCAAGGTCGCATCTTGAACTTCGTCGGGGTAGGGCCCAGCAACGTAGGTGAGAAGAAAGTCGGTCCCCGGGAGCCACTTATCTAGATCGCTGAAATCGCTCGCCACCGTGGTGGTGAGATCAGGAACTTCGGCCAGACGTTCGAGGAGAATACGGCGTGCAAAGTCCATGTCGTGACCCGCCGTGGAACCCGGCGGGTACCCGCCTACCACAAGATGTGCTCTGTGCATCCCAATCCTCCCGGTATACGCTATTTTCCTTATCATAACGCGGTCGTTGAGCGGAGGTTACAACTATGAAAGTGGGAACAGGGATTGGTGGATGGCCGAGTCGAGCGCCGGCGCAAGCGCGGGCTGCCGAAGAAACTGGCTTTGATTACGTGACCTGCGGAGAGTTATCGCACGACTCCATGTTGACGATGACGCTTGCCGCAACGTCGACGGATCGTATCGGTCTGCAAACGTCGGTAACGATCGCATTTCCGCGTAGTCCCATGGTCTTGGCGATGGAGGCCTGGGACATTCAGGAATTGTCGGGTGGACGGTTTACCTTGGGACTCGGAAGCCAGGTCAAGGGTCACAATGAACGACGTTTTGGTGGAACGTGGTCTCCCCCGGCCCCGCGGATGAAAGAGTTCATCCAAATGATGCACGAGGTTTGGGACTCTTGGCAGGACGGTAAACGACCTGAGTTTCTGGGCCGTCACTACACCTACACGTTGATGACTCCAAACTTTAATCCCGGACCGATTGAGCAACCTCGTCCGAAAGTGGGCCTGGCGATGGTGGGTGAGGGGATGGCGCGCGTTTCTGGAGAAGTCGCCGACGTGGTCATGCCGCACGGTGGGATTATGTCCGACCGATACATGCGCGAAGTATTGCTACCCAATGTTCGAACCGGGCTGCAGCGCGCGGGCCGCGACTGGTCGGATATCGAGATTAGTGAAAGTGGGTACCTGGTGATCGGTGACGACGATAGTGAGATCGAACAAAAGCTTTTAGGTATGCGCCGGGCGTTGTCTTTTTATGGATCGACTCGGACTTACCACGAGGTATTACGTACGCACGGTCTTGAGGAACTCGGCCAAAAACTGCACGCGCTTTCGTTGCAGGGTAAGTGGGAAGAAATGCGCGATACGGTCACTCTCGATGATCTGAACGAACTTGCTCAAACGTGTACTTACGATGAGCTGCCGCAATTTCTTGGCGAGCATCGGGAATACGCTTCCCGATCCGGGTTCGGTATGCCGCGCGGAACGCCGGCTGAAGAAGAGCGATTCCAAGATCTGTTAGCGAAGGTCCAAGCGGTGGAAACGTCGGGTGTGCCGAAAGGTCTGGAGTTGTAGGGCCAGACTGTCGCGGTTGGGCGTGCTCGCTTCATGTAGATGGTGGTCTTCCATTTCGAGAACACGGCGCGCCCTTGCATGGGATTTGTATCTTCGAGGAAGATTTTCGAGCGACGAACGATCGGTTAGCGGATCCTTCGCTGACGTCGCTTCGGCAGCGTTGACGCGACGGAGTGATCCCAAATACTGTCCTCGTTGACCGCGTAAATGTATCGATAGGCGGTTGGTTTGCGGCCGTAAATCCGATTGTCGATATCGAGAAGGCGAGTATTCCCTTGTTCGTCGTGAACTGCGACGACCGCGTGATACTCGCGAGTTTTACGGTCATAAACCACCACGATACGTAGCGCGTCGGGCGAGTACCCGATCAGCCGTAGAATCATGTATTTCGCGGTCGCGTAATCTTCGCAATCGCCCCCCTTCTGCAAAAACTCGAGCAACGTCGACCATTGTGAAAACACCCCCTCGTCGCCCCAGGGTGTCGTGTCAGGGCTCCGTCGATCACGCCGGTAGTGGCGGTGTTGATTGACGTAGCGGTTCACGATTTCCAGTTGTTGCTTGTGCGTCAGCGCACGTGAGCGGTCGACGATGACGTGCAGTGGTCGAAGCCAGCGCTGGCATTGGTCCTTGTTCTCAACGCACGCAAGAATGACGTTCGCTTCATCCGATGCGCGCTGCATGGTGTCGTGCCAAGCCGGCCATTGTGAGGCTGGGGCAAGGTAGTCGGCATTGTCGGAAAAGTCGTACGCGACGAGAGTCGGCGCAGCGAATAAACATAGGCTTCGAATGAGGCGCATGGCGATCATATTCAACTATCCAGATCGTATCGACAACGTATGCGTTGTGGTTCACGTCTATCGGTTTTAGCATTTGGTTGGAAGCCAATATGATCTCCCGATTTCTCTTTCTGTTACTCACCTCCGCGCTCGGAGCATGCGCGACAGCGCCGGCGGTGGATTACGTCGAGCTGGAACGCAACGACTTATTATCGGGCCGGGCGCTCTTTGGTGAGAAAGTGCTGGCTTCGGAGATGCCTGATGTGGACGTGTTGCAGATCAACGACGATATGCGTGCGTTTATTGCGGAGGGCGTTAGTGACGCCAACACGAATGTATCCCGTCTGGGTCGCCTGCTTTCGTCACTTGTCGATGACGGCTATTACGAAGCAGGTTATGAACCCAGTCTCAGCCAGACCGCGGAAGAAACGTTTGCGTCGAAACGGGGTAACTGTCTGTCCTACACCAATTTATTTATTGCCATGGCGCGTGAAGCAGGCCTCATTGTTCATTTTCAGATTGCGCAGGTGCCACCGACCTACGATGCCGTGCGTGGGGTGCTTATTCGGAACAACCACGTCAATATTTTGGTTGAAGGAGGCCAGTTCTATTACGGCGGCACGCGTGATGTGACCATCGACTTTAACCTTGAAGATCCGAGCGGATATCCGACAAAACGGGTCAGCGACGGGTACGGAGTTGGGCTCTATTACAACAACGTCTCAGTCGAACGATGGAAACAGGGCGAGTTGCGGGCGGCCTTTGCCTATCTCCTAAAAGCGTTTCACGCAGGGGGTGCTCAAAACGCTGATTTATGGGTCAATCTCGGCGTCTACTACCTGCAAGGCAACCAGTATCAACAGGCTGTGGAGGCGTTTCGTGTCGCGCTCGCGTTGGACTCGCGTAACCAATCGGCGATCGGAGGTCTTGGCCGTGCGTTCGAGGGCATGGGGGATGTCCATCAAGCGGCCGAGTACGACGCGCAGTTGAGTCGGTATCGGCGCCGCAACCCCTATTATCACTTTGCTCGTGCCCAGCTCGCGTACGGTGAACAGCGTTACGACGAGTCACTGGATATTTTAAAACGGGCCATCCGCTTACGTGACGACGACCATCGCTTTTACTATTTGCAAGGCATGACCTTTCGTGAACTCGGGGATCTGGCGGCGGCGCGAAGCAGTTGGACTCGGGCACTTGAAGAATCAACGCTACATTGGCAAAAGCAGCGTTATGTGGAGATGTTGGCGGCCGTTAACGATTAAGCCATTTATCCTCCCAACCAATTTCGGTTTGCGACTCGGCGAAGTCCCAACGTTCGCCGAAGTGGTTCATGTAGACCACGTCTTTAACAGGTTTGCGACGGACTGGACCGTGATAGTCGCTGGGGTAACCGATCGGGAGCACGCAAAAAATGTCGTTGGTCTCCGGGATTCCCAAGAGCTCTCGAAATTCCTGTTGGTGCGACAGCGGGAAGTTGAAAACGGACCCCGACAGTCCTAAACCTCTGGCTGCGAGCAGCAGGTTTTGTACGGCGGGAAATATGCTCCCTCCGGGTGTGGAGTGTCGTCCTTTCAGGCCGCAGGCGATTACGACGACGGGGGTTTCGCGAAAGTGGTGGACGAGATGTTCGACGCTTCGAAGCGAAAGTCGCTGTGAACGTGGCAAGGCGTCGATTTGTTCAGGATCGTCCGCGTAGCGTGCCTGATATCGAAGCCATGGCGTTTGTGCCCACTCGTGCATTTGATCTTTAACGTCTTGATCGCGCACACAAATAAAGCGCCAATCCTGAGCATTTTGTCCGGATGGGGCTCGAATAGCCGCATCCATAAGTTGAAATAACACGTCGTCGGGGACTGGATCGGGTTTGAATCGCCGCAACGCACGCGCGGTATACATCGAATTAAAGAGGCTCGGGTCGTTTGTCATTCGGAAAGTATAAACGGTACGCGTCGTAGCTTAGACTTGGTCCATGTCATTCGTCTCGTGGACGCTTTTCACAGACGTGGCGAGTCAATTTCTGAGGAAAAAGTTGGTGAAACTTTATATTTTCCAGGTCGCTCCGAACCCGACCAAAGTACGTCTTTATATCGCTGAAAAAAACGCGTTGGGGCGCGCGCTGCCCGTTGATGAAGTTTCGGTCAATATTCCGGAAGGCGAGGCAAGAACTCCAGAATTCTTGAAGAAGAATCCACACGGAAGACTTCCAGTATTGGAGCTTGATGACGGACGCTGCTATGCGGAGTCACTCGCGATCATCGAGTACTTGGAGGATAAGTTTCCGGAACCGCCGATGTTAGGCAACACGCCGGAAGCCAGGATCGAGGCGCGCGAAATGGAGCGTTATATCGACGTCGGCGTGATGATGCCGATCGGTCAAGCCGTCCATGCGACTCGGTCGCCCATTGGACTACCCCCCAACCCTCCTGTCGCCGATGCCGCGAATCAACGCGCGGACGGCGCTTTGGGCTACATTGATGAATTGATGTCGGACGGGCGTCCATTCGTGATGGGTGAGCAGCCCACGGTCGCCGATTGCACGCTGGCCGCGGCGCTGCAGTTTGGCCGTTATGGCCGACTATCGTGTGTTAGCGGACATGGACACGTTGCGACGTGGGATGAGAATTATCGAAGTCGCGAGGCCGTTCGGGGAATTGTTATTGTTTAGATTTGGTGATCGGCGGCTGCTGTAGCGATCGCGAGGCGAACAGAGAATTACCTTATCGTAGAAAATTCTCTCCTGGAATTCCGCCCCTAATTCTTTACTCGATTCGACTCCACCCTGAATGGTAAATCTAGTGGCGTGGCGGTTGGTCACCCACGATCGATACTCGTTCGCCGTATCGGGAGTTTGGCCAGTAATCCCAAACCGCGTGGTGCTGCGTGCAACGGTTATCCCAGAAAGCGAGGCTGTTGGGTTCCCAATCGACGCGGCAATAAAGGCGTGGGGTTGAGTCGATAAGACGGTAAAGCATCTCGAGCACAGCGTTTGATTCGTTTCGACCAAGACCCACGATGTGGGACGTAAAGCCTCGATTAACGTAGAGCAGCTTCTTGCCTGAGTCTGGATGGGTCACGATGACAGGATGCTGCGACCTAGGGTAACCCCCTTCAGGCGGCGTCGATTTGTATGATCCGACGTATGGTCCCGCGCCGTCATGTTCGGCAAGCAGAGGGTCGAGGAATTCTTTCATGGAATCCGAGAGCATTTGATAGGCGAGATACATGTCGGCGAACAGTGTATCGCCGCCGCCACCTGCCGGTGTTTCGGTGATGTAGAGCATTGAACCGAGCGGCGGTACGGGATCGCAGGTGACATCGGTGTGCCATCCATCACCCGACGTATAAGCGGAATCGCGTGTAGTTTTAACGACCAGAACTTCTTCATCGCCGCCATACGTCGGCTGCATCGGGTGGACGTGTAATTTACCCCAACGCCGTGCAAAGGCTTTGTGCTGGTCACGGTTGAGGTGTTGATTAGGGAAAACCAGTATCTTCCAGTCGATCCACGCTTGGTGGACATCGCGTGCTTGTTCGTTGGTCAGCGGTTGAGAGAGATCGACGCCCCGCACTTTAGCGCCTATGTGAGGTGTCAGCGTCTCGACTTCAAGCGTCTCATACAATTGATTAATCACCTCGAACTGGGCGTCGACGTTACCTTTGCGAACGTTAAACATACGGCGGTCTCCGTGGGGACTTATTTGTCTTAAGTCGCTGTGGCGAACGAGTAATCATACAATAGCGTCTTTCGCACCGCTGCCAGTACGGATCATGAGCTACGACGACGACAATATTTTTGCAAAGATTTTGCGTGGCGAAGCACCCGCGCACATCGTCGAAGAAGACGAGATGTCATTAACGTTCATGGATCTCATGCCGCAAAGCAAAGGGCATACGTTGATTATTCCGAAGGAGTCGGCGCAAGACATTTTGAACGTGTCTTCCGAAGCCTTAGGTCACGTTATTCGTCAGACTCAGCGCGTTGCGAAAGCCGTGGATGAGGCCTTTCACCCGGACGGTGTTATGGTTGCTCAACTCAATCGTGCCCCGGCTGGCCAGACGGTTTTCCATTTACACTTCCACGTGATTCCGCGTTGGAGTGGGGAGGCGATGCCGTTCATGGCGCGCGACATGGCGGACCCTAACGATCTCCAAAGAAATGCAGAAAAGATACGTAAGTATCTAATAAACATAGTTTAAATAATTTATATTTTTCTATATTTGGTGATTCCCTATAGTGCTTGATCGTTATTACTCAGGTTTGTTCTTGATTCGGTTGACGTTGATTCGACGACGTCCCGTGTCACGCAGTCTGCTCTGCACCGCTGTAAGAACGACGTTGAGTCGGAATTAATTCGACGTGAACGTTCGTAACGTCGCGATCATCGCGCACGTGGACCATGGCAAGACCACTTTGGTCGATCGTCTATTGCAACAGACGGTGATACCTGAACGGATGGAATTGATGGAGCGGGCATTAGACAGCAACGAACTTGAGAGAGAACGCGGCATCACCATTCTTGCAAAAACCACGGCGGTGGAGCACCAAGATTGCCGGATCAATATTGTCGATACGCCGGGTCACGCCGATTTCGGCGGCGAAGTTGAACGGATCCTGTCCATGGTGGATTCCGTCTTGTTGGTGGTTGATGCGGTTGAAGGACCGATGCCGCAAACCCGATTCGTTACGTCGAAGGCGTTCGCGGCGGGATTAAACCCAATCCTCGTGGTCAATAAAATCGATCGCGTTGGCGCGGCACCTGATCGCGTGGTGGACGGTATTTTTGATCTTTTCGATCGACTTGGAGCGACCGAGCGACAGCTGGATTTTCCGGTGATATTTACCTCTGCAACGGAAGGGACTGCCGGCCGCGAATACGACAACCTAAGCTCCGACATGACGCCTCTCCTTGACATGTTGGTCGAGCATGTACCTCCGCCTTTGGTCAATGCGGGGCCGTTCCAGATGCAGGTTAGTACGCTTGACTACTCGTCATACGTTGGGGTGATAGGCATTGGCCGAGTCCGTCGGGGGTCCGCAACACCGGGCACTCGCGTTACGGTCATTGATTCCAACGGAGAGCAACGGTCTGCGAAAATATTGTCGATTCAGGCAAATCGTGGCTTGGAACGGATTGATCTTTTGTCCGCGGATGCGGGCGATATCGTTTGCATTACGGGCATCGATAACGTGGGAGTGTCAGACACCCTTTGCGATCCTGCGGCGGTGGAGGCCATGCCTGCTCTGGTGGTCGACGAGCCCACGCTAACGATGACGTTTCGCGTTAACAATTCGCCATTTGCGGGGCAGGAAGGAACGTTCCTGACCAGTCGTCAGATCCGCGAGCGACTTTATCGGGAGGCGTCGCACAACGTTGCACTGCGGGTGACCGATACCAAGGACCCTGATCAATTTAGGGTGTCGGGTCGAGGTGAACTGCATCTATCGGTCCTGATTGAAACGATGAGACGCGAAGGATATGAACTCGCTGTGTCTCGGCCCACGGTCATTACCCGACAGCAAGCGGGTGTCACTTTAGAACCTTGGGAAGCGGTGTCTATCGATGTTGACGATGTGCATCAAGGCGCGGTCATGGAGTCGCTTGGCGACAGAAAAGGCGAGTTGCTGGACGTTGTTAATGACGGTGGCGGCCGAGTGCGCCTGAGTTATCGCGTCGCGACCCGAGCCTTAATGGGGTTTCGGTCGGAGTTTGCGCCTATGACCTCGGGTTCGGGGGTGATGACCTGCGCGGCGGCCGGTTACGATGCTGAGGTTGATGGTTTGACCACCGGTCGAAGTAATGGCGTGCTCGTTTCGAACGCGGAAGGACGATCGGTTGGCTTCGCATTGTTTAACCTGCAGAACCGCGGTCGATTATTGATAGGTGCTGGGATCAGGGTCTACGAAGGAATGGTCGTTGGAATTCATAGTCGTTCCGGGGATTTGACGGTCAATCCGATGAAAGAGAAAAAACTCACCAACATTCGAGCGGCCGGAACTGACGAAAACATATTGTTGACGACTCCGATCGCGCACTCGCTTGAACAAGCTCTCGAATTCATCAACGATGATGAGCTGGTCGAAATAACACCGGCTGCTATTCGGATACGGAAAAAATATCTGACCGCGACTGATCGACGCCGTCGTGGAAGTAACCGAGATCGCAGCTAACCCTCGGTCGCCTGCAGCAGGCCGCGAATGTAACCAAATGTGTACGCTTCCTCGCGATAACCTCCGCCCGGCACGTGGTCCGGCACAACCATGCCGTTGAAGCCCACCTCGCGAAGTGTACGTAGCACCGACAATAAATTGACGTAACCGTTATCAGGAAAAGTTTCGTGGAAGTCTGGGAGATGTCCAGAGGTATTGCGAAAGTGGACTTGGGTGATTCGATCGCTCATCTGGCGAATCGCGTCGTTGATATTCTCGCCATGTCCATCTGGACCGAGCATTTCGGCCCACGTGCCAACGCAAAAAAGAACGCCGGCGTTCGGATGGTGTTCGATAAGGTCCATCGCATGGCTGAACGCGGCCGTGCTCCGGAAGATGCGCGCAATGCCTTGGTGCGACATGGGCGGATCGTTAGGGTGTAACTGCAAGCGAACATTAGCAGCTTCGGCGACGGGAAGTACGCGATCCATAAAGTACCTGTAGGTATCCCACATAAACGCATCGTCGTAACTCTGGGCAAAGCGTTTAGGCATTGCCTCGGCGACGCTTGCCCTGAATTCACGCGTTGCGCACCCGCGTGTTGTGGTAGTGCCTGTCTGGTAGCCGCCACCCGTATTCCAGGCGTATGTCGTGTGACGGATCCCTAGCGTTCCGAGATCGGTAACGAATTGACACAGGCGTTCGATGTCGCGGTCGCGTTCCGCCGTTGCCAAGGTGAACGAATCGGCTGAGTACAAGTCGTCGAGCATAATTTCATGGATCTCGAACCCCGCTGTTTCGACGCGTGATTTTAGTTCGCCAAGGGAGTCCAAATCGGCGCGGTCGACCAAGGTCCGTACTTCCATGGCCTCAATGCCAAGTCTGTGGAGAGCGTCGAAACGTTCGCTCGTTAGTTCTTCGGGACGTTGATGGCTGATCCCGAGTTTCATGATCGCATCGGGGTCGGGGTGGGTGGTCGATCACCGGACTTCGGCATTTCGTCCCATCGAGCCGACGACAGGTAGCTGAGGGCGGATTTCATGGCCTGTGCGTCTTGAAATCGCAGCAACGCCTCAATGCTCCAACCTCTGACATGGTGGTGCCAGTGGTAGAGGTTGTCGGTAACTCGTTGCACGATCTCGGACGCATTGGCACGCTTGCCTAGTCGCGCGATCGCGAACGTGGCGTTGCGGCAGGCGACGGCGTCTTCGTCAACGAGCCCAGCCGATAGCGCGGCGAGACATAACCGGTCGATTTCAGCGTTGTGCGAGATGACGAGGCCAAGTGCTTCGAGCGCGTAGCGTCGTACCGTGGGTTCCGCGTGGTTTGTCCAAGTGGCGAGAGCCTTGGCGGCGGATACAGCACGCGGCCCGATGTCCCCGAGGACGTCAATGATACGAACAGCGAGCGACGCGTCGGCCTGATCGAGTGCGCGCATTAGCATCGGTACGGCTGCCTTACCTGACCGCGCGAGACCGTATGCGGCCATCGTCCGGAGGCCAACATCATCGGACAAGAACGTTTCTTCGAGGATCGGCAAGCCGGTTGGTTGCGAGCCAAGCGTATATGCCGCGCCGAGGGCGAGACGGTCGTCGTCGCTAAGTAAGTTTTTGGCGGCCTCCGGGGAGGCTATCTGCGCGGGTGCTGCTGGTGTCCCCTTGTGCCAGTTCCATAGGTATTCCCAGGCGGGTGCTTCCGGCGCGGCGGGTTCGATCTGCCACGATGCTCCCGAGTGGTTCCAGCTTGGTTCGCGGGGTTCCTCGTTGCGGGTGAATAGAAACTTCACCATGTGCCGAGGGTGTCCACTGATATTTGCGCTGTAACGACCGTGGACAATATCGAAGTGAACGATTGAAACGGTTCCAG
>CAJWCW010000080.1 GCA_913030615.1 uncultured Gammaproteobacteria bacterium
CACTCAGCCTTTTCTATCACTAAATCCTCGCGCGCATTGACGTGCACCGCGAAGCAAGATGGAACGACCGTTGTTGTCTGGTCCTCGATGATGAGCATAGGTCCCTCGAGTCGCTCGTATTTAGGTAGTTGGTCACGAAAAACCTGTGGCGTTGGAATCAGGTTTCCATCATCCATCATCAGCCGCTTTGGATAATCCTTATCGTTAGAAGAGCGCGGTAACGTTTCGTCCTTGGGGACCACTCGTTCTTGTGTTGTAGTCAAATTTAGCGTCCAACTCAGTACCTCGACATCGAGACCAGGAATGATTCGCCCATACAACTCTGCGTACGATTCTTCGAACGCTTCGATCAATTGTTTTTTTGTAAAGGTGGGATCAAATTCAACGGAGATTTCGTAGCCCTGACCGATATAGCGCATATAGGCCCTCGCGATCTCTGAAAGACGTTGTCCCTGTGCAGCAGAGCTAACGACGGTCATTGCTTCCTCGCGCATTTCCGCCATAACAACGTCGATAAGCTGTCCGTCGAATGCCGACAACCTCATGTAACGGCTTCGAACAACTTCATACGATATCGGCGCAATCAAGAAACCAATCGCTGAGCCTACGCTTGCAGCCGGTGGGATGATTACACGGTCAATCCCAAGCTTTGACGCGAGCCGCGCTGCATGCAATGGAGCCGCACCACCAAACGCGATCAGCGTTCTGCCAATTAGGGCTTTGCCCCATTCGCTGGCATGACCGCGGGCGGCTGTCGCCATGTTTTCGTTAACGATTTCGGAAATCGCATAGGCCGCACGATGTAGATCAAGGTCAAGGGCATCACCCACCGATTTTTTCACTGCGACAGCTGCCGCATCGACATCAAGGTGTATGTGTCCTGACGCAAACCGACTCTCATCCATCCGACCCATGACGACGTCAGCATCCGTCACGGTCGCTTCTTGGCCTCCGATTCCATAACAAGCAGGTCCTGGCTCGGAGCCAGCACTCTTCGGACCAACTCGCACTCGATTCAAATTGTCGACCGAGGCAATTGAACCGCCACCAGCGCCTATTTCCACCATTTCAATGACGGGTATCCTAACAGGTAGACCGCTACCTTTCTTAAATCGGTAGCGCCGATCGACTTCGAACGCCCGAGAAAATTGCGGTACGGCAGCATCGATTAAACAAATCTTGGCCGTCGTGCCGCCCATGTCGAACGATAGGACCTCATCGAGGCCAACTTCTGCCGCAATTTGGCTAGCTAAAATGGCTCCGCCAGCAGGACCTGACTCTACCAATCGAATCGGAAAGCGTGCTGCTGTCTCAAAAGTCGTCAATCCCCCACCCGACGTCATCATCAGCATCGGACACTTAATTCCCAATCCGATTATTCGTCTTTCAAGCTGAATCAAATAACGCGCCATCATCGGAAGTACGTATGCGTTAGCACAAGCTGTTGAAAACCTTTCGTATTCACGGATCTCAGGACAGACCGAAGACGACAGTGTTACGGCAACATCCCCAAAGCGTTCACCCAACCTGGCAGCGACTAACTCTTCGTGTTTGGAGTTCGCGTACGAGTGCAAGAACCCGATTGCAACGCTCTCGATTCGAGCACGTTCAAGGACGTCAAGCGCTGCATCAACCGTCGTTATGTCCAACGGGGTGAGCACCTCACCTGCTGCATTGATTCTCTCAGCAATAGGTATGCGCAACGAGCGTGATACCAGCGGCTGCGCGCGGTCAATATTCAAGTCGTATTGGTCGAAGCGATTTTCAAACGCCATCTCGATCACGTCGCGGTGACCCGCGGTGGTCAGCAGCGCGGTTTTAGCCCCCCGACGCTGGATCAGCGCATTCGTGGCAAGCGTCGTTCCGTGCACCACCAGTTCGATCGAACTGGGTTTGGTATTCGACTGGTCCAATACCGTCCCGACACCAGTCAATGCGCCGTCGGTTGGATCGACGTGAGTTGTTAACACCTTCGTCGTAAATCGTTCTGTTCCTCGCTGCAAAACAACATCAGTGAACGTGCCACCGATATCGATGGCAAGCCGGGTACTCAATTCCCGGACTCAAAGTAAAGATGATGGTGCAGTTGACATCCCGGATTAAAGTGAGCGAAACATGAAGGGCAGACGGAATCGCCTGCCAAGTATTGGTGCACGGTAAGCTGATGGCCACAGACACCACAGAGGATCGCTTGTTCCGTCCACGACCCGCGGGGCCAGACGTCTGGCGCATGGTCCGCCATGGCCAGATGACAATCGTGACACGCATACCAGCGTCCGCAGCAATAGAACCGGATGGCAACGACGTCGACAGCCGTGTGGTAATGCCCACACCGTGTCTCCGCGTCGACGTCCACGCCAAAAACTTTTTCGCCTTTTACCTGAACCTGCAATGTGAAGATAATGGCGCCCCGGCACCAGAGATCGTTACGACATGGCAAATGATATCAAGATCATTGCTGGAACCTCGCACCCTGCCCTTGCACAAGATATCAGCAACCATCTCGGGGTACCCCTGAGCGCCACGGAGATCATCCGATTCGGTAATGAAAATATTCTGTTTCAAAGTCTCGAGAACGTTCGCGAATCAGATGTTTTCGTTATACAGACGTCATGTTCGCCAGTCTCCGATTTCCTCGTCGAGTTATTGATCATCATCGATGCTCTAAAACATGCTTCGGCCCGCCGAGTAACGGCAGTGCTACCTTACTTTCCATACGCCCGTTCGGACAAGAAAGACCGCCCGCGCATATCCATCACTGCACGGTTGATGGCAGATCTTCTCGAAACTGCCGGCGCAGATCGGGTTTTGACCATGAATTTACACTCGCCGCAGGTTGGGGGCTTCTTTCGTATTCCCGTCGACCAACTCAACGCGACGCCCGTCGTATGTGATCGACTTCGCGAAACAACGGTGATGGAGAACAGCGTGCTAGTCGCGGGAGATGTCAGCGAAGCAAAAGATTTAGGTGACTATGCCAATCGATTGAACCTACCCATTGCCGTTGTGGACAAAAGACGAGTGGATGATTCAGAGAACGCAGAAGCCGTCGCCCTAATCGGCGACGTCGACGGCAAAAATGGGCTCATCATTGACGATGAGATCGCCAGTGGTGGCACCATGATCGAAGCCGCGCGATTTATTGGGAAACACGGGGCTATTCGCGTCGAAGCTGCGGCCGTCCATCCCGTACTGTCTGGCAACGCCATCCGGCGTATCGAAGATTCGCCTATCGAGCGTTTGGTCGTTACCGACACAATTCCACTGCCCGCGGAAACGGCAAGCGACAAGATTGAAGTTGTGTCCGTTGCGCACCTGTTTGCGGACGCGATCCACGCAATTCACACGGGAGAGAGTGTTTCGGCACTGTTTACTTAGTTAGCACGTTACGCCCATTGTTAGAAAAACGCCTTCGACGATCACAAGAGAATCCACATGAAGAAAGCCAAGAATGCCATCGTCATTTTATTGGACAGTTTGAATCGCCACATGATCGGTGATTACGGCGGAACCGAATTCGAAACACCGAACATTGATCGTTTCGCCAATCGCTCCGTTCGTTTTAATCGTCACTTCACGGGCTCGTTACCCTGTATGCCGGCGAGGCACGACATCCTCTGCGGAGCTCTCGACTTTCTTTGGAAGCCATGGGGATCAATCGAATTATGGGAAGCTCCGATCACAGCGCACCTACGCGAAAAGAACGTCAACACGATGCTCTTTACCGACCATCCTCACCTCTTCGAGACCGGCGGCGAGAATTACCACACGGACTTTTATGCGTGGGAATATCTGCGAGGTCATGAAGGGGATCCCTGGAAATCTCGACCGGATCCTTCTTGGATGGGCGCCCCGGCACTACCTGCCTCAAAACGACCCGCACATTATGACGAATCGCGAACCTGGTTCCGGTCGGAACTGGATTTTCCCGGGCCGAAAACCATGAAAGCAACCGCGAACTGGCTTAACGATAACGCCAATCATCACGATCAGTTTCTAGTCTACGTCGATGAATTCGATCCACATGAACCCTTCGACACGCCCGCACCTTGGGTAAATTGCTATGACGAAACATGGAAGGGCGAGCAGTTGATTTGGCCTCCTTACGGCGTCCGCAACGTCGAACGCGGCGTGATCACGGAACGCGAGGGACAGCACATTCGGTGCAATTACGGTTCCAAGCTATCGATGATCGATCATTGGTTCGGAAAAGTCCTGGATACCATCGATCAAAATGATCTGTGGGACGACACCATGGTCATTTTGTGTACGGATCACGGTCACTACCTCGGTGAAAAAGATATCTGGGGTAAGCCCGGCGTACCTCAATACGAACCGCTGGGTCACACACCACTCTATATTGCCTACCCAGGTATCGACTCATGTGAAGTTGATGCGCTGTCCACTAATGTGGATATCAACGCTACATTGTGCGATCTATTTGATGTCACGATGCAACATGACACCCATGGCGTTTCATTGCTTCCACTTCTATCAGGTGAACAAGAAAGCGTGCGGGAATGGGCGTTGGGCGGCATTTTCGGTAACTGGGTCCAGGTGTACGACGGCCACCGAAAATACGCGCGTGCACCCGTCGATGACGGCTTCCCTCTGTCACTTTGGTCCAACCGCTGGTCGACGATGCCCATCAAGAGAATCAATCCGCCGTGGCCGATGCCCGATGATCGTGCAGTATTGGATTTTATGCCGGGGGCTAATATCCCGGTGATCCGGCAAACGTTTCAAGCTGGCGATTTATTGCCATATTGGGTCCATCCAAGAGTTGGCGAGCATCATCTTTATGACATCGACATCGATCCTAACGAGGACGAAAATCGGCTGGGGAAGCAGGACGAAAAAGATATGTTAGAACTGTTGAATGAAGGTATGCGAGCAGTCAACGCTCCCGATGAACAGTTCAAACGTCTAGGAATCGGCTGAGTTACTCCTCGAAATCGCCGGCGATAACAATGGAAATCCGATCTGGAACGATGTGCCTCTGTAAAGCGGCTTTTATTTCTTGAGGCGTCAATTCACCGATTTTCTTCTCTAGATCATCCGTCCATGCCATGGTTCGATCGAGGTACAGATTCTGGGACAGCATCGACGCTAAGGTGGCGTCATTCGACCGCATGTTATTTCGGTACTGAACATAGCCTGACTTGGCGTCGGCGACTTCATCGTCTGTGAAGCCCTCTTTCACCGCGCGTTCGATCTCCTCGATAAAAGCGTTTTCCAGTTTGTCCGCGTTTTCCGGGGCATAAATGGCGTACGCTCTAAATAAACCCGATAGATCGATTGGATGTGCAGAAAATTGTGACGCGACGCCATAACTCAAGCCTTCGTTTTGCCGCAAGCGTGTAGCTAAACGAGAGCTTAAGAAGCCGCCCCCAAGCATAAAGTTGGCGAGCACTAGCGCCGGATAATCCACGTCATCGTCTCTGATCGGAAGCCCTATTCCCGCCGCAAAATATGCATTCGACTTATCCGCGGTAGTAATGACGATTTTTGTCTGTTTTACATCTTCGAAGGGATTAGCAATTCTCATGAACACTTGAGGAGAATCCCAATTCCCGAATACGGTCCGTACCAAAGGCCCAATCTTAGTCGGGTCGAAATCGCCAACGATCGCCATTCGTCCGTTACTGGCGCCATATAAAGATTCGTGAAACTCGACGACTTCCTCCAATTCCACGGCTTCTGTATCCGCGATGGCTTCCTCAAACGAACTCACATAGAGCGGATGGTCCCTCTCCAGCGGATTGAGAACCCTGTTTAACGCAAGAGTACCCAAAGCTCGAGGATCTGAACGATTCTGCTCATAACCAGCAAGTGTTTGTTGTTTCAACTCCATAAATTGACCAGCATCGAACGCTGGGGTTTTCAAGATTTCGCCGATAAGTTCGATGACCGCAGGCAGATTTTCACGGATTGTCTGAAGGCTTCCACCAGCTGAGTAGACGCCGCCGCTGACCCCACCGCGCGTTCTTAACCGATTCAGTTCATCGATCAGCTGTTCACGATCGAGACGTTCGGTCCCGCGCATCAGCATGCCTCCGACCATCTCCCCACGCGTGACATTGTTTCGTAGCGTTGGCTCAGACCCGAACAGCAATGCCAATGAAACAACAACGTTCGCACCTCTCGTTTCCTTGGGCAGCATGGCCAATTTGAATCCATTGTCGAACGTGGCCCATTGGGTGCGAGTATCAATGTTCGCCAACGATGTATCGAACGACTCGCCACTTTTGACTGCATCTCTTCCTTTGTAGCCCGCCAACATCGCAGCGGTATCCGGAACTTCGGGAATCGCGACCCGATCCGGGTTATCTGTCGGCAAAAAGAACCCGACAGTACTGTTCTGGGGTTTTAGGTACGTTGCTGCAACCCGTCGAACATCTTCCGTCGTAACTGCAGCTAGTCGGTCCCGGTGTAAGAAAAACAGCCGCCAGTCGCCCATTGCCACCCAGTTACTCAGTTGTAACGCGATGTTCTGGGAGGAATTAAACCCAAGTTCAATGTTTTTCAAGAAAAACGCCCGTGCACGTTCGACTTCGGAATCTGTCACCAAGTCTTCGGTGGCAGTCCCGTAAATAACGTCTTGCATCGTTTCCCAGACCTCGTCGAGCGATCCATCTTTGCGAACTTGCGCGTACGTCAGCATGGGGCCGGATTCGCGGTATTGATATGCATACGACGCGACGGACACCGCTTTTTCCGACTCGACCAACGCCTCGTGTAATCGACCAGAGGTTACGTTATCAAGCACATGGCTCAGAATATCTAGCGCCGCCAGGTCCTCATGTGCACCGGACGGTATGTGGTGAATGACCATGGCATATTGGACATCCCCTACACGACGCAGCGTGACGGAACGTTCCCCATCCTGAATCGGATCTCGGGTATAGGTGGGGTAAATTTGATTTACCCCGGAACGATCCGGAGCCGGAATCACTCCAAATTTCTCAACAATTTTTTCGAGCGCAAACTTCGGCTCGAACTTTCCTGCCAAGACCAAGACCGCGTTATCCGGTTGATAATACTTACGATAGAAGTCTTTCAAACGATCGATGGGCACACCTTCAACGTCACTGCGTGCTCCAATAGTCGATTTACCGTAGTTGTGCCAGAGATAAGCCATGGACATGGTGCGCTGATACAGAATCCTAAACGGGTTGTTCTCGCCCGATTCCATCTCGTTACGTACCACGGTCATTTCGGACTCAAGATCTTCGGCGGAAATGAAGCTGTTGATCATTCGATCGGATTCGAGATCCAGCGCCCATTCGAGGTTTGCATCAGTCGCTGGCAAGGTTTCGAAATAATTCGTCCGGTCCAGTGACGTGGTTCCATTAGGCGACGCACCGCGTTCGGTCAGCTCCTGTGGGATGTTCGGGTGACGAGGTGTACCTTTGAATACTAGGTGCTCGAGCAAATGGGCCATCCCGGTTTCACCGTAAGCCTCGTGCCTCGAACCAACGAGGTAGGTCATATTGACCGTGATGGTGGGTTTGCTTGGATCCGGAAACAGGATCACTTGAAGACCATTATTCAAGCGATATTCGGTGATGCCTTCAACACTCGTAATCTCCGTGGGACCTTCGTTAGCGAAGACCGTCAAACTCGCCAATGCAGCAAGACGAACCGCAAACTTACTCACTTTGTTGCACCATCTGCCGGACATTCATCCTCCTTGCGGATCTTCATCATTCAAACTGCCACCGTTAGGTGTACCGAACCACGGTGTCGAACAGCTGGGGTGACGCTTTCTTTATATTTGGAGGCTGGAGTCGGAATCGAACCGGCGTACACGGAGTTGCAGTCCGCTGCATAACCACTCTGCCACCCAGCCTTTTAGCCGTTCACAGTGCTCTTCGGACAAAAAGTGCACAGTACAAGGCAGCGGGCGATCTTATCACGCTCCTCGTCATCAAACCGAATCGTCCTCCTCTTCGACATCAGCGGATATCTCTTGTTCATACAATCCATCCCGTAACGTCGGCCAAGCCGCCTTTAAATACAAAAACATCGACCAAAGCGTCATGAATGCCGCAACGTAAAGAAGCAACATTCCAACGATCACCCATGGAATTGTCAGTGAAGGCGGGTTTGCTAAAAGCACAACGATGGCGATCATCTGCACACCAGTCTTGATTCTCCCAAGCCACGACACACCGACCAAGCCACGGCGGTTCATCTCCGCCATCCATTCGCGTAGCGCGGAAATGATTATTTCTCGACCAACGATGATAAGTCCCGGAAGGGTCATCACAAGATTCGAATGACTCTCGATCAAAAGAACCAACGCGGTCACCACAATAAGTTTGTCGGCCACTGGGTCAAGGAATGCCCCAAACGCGGTACCTTGCCCTAGTTGCCGCGCGAGAAATCCGTCTAGCCAATCAGTAAAAGCGGCGCACGCAAACAAAAACGCCGAGACCCATAGCATGTCGTCCGTAAAAAATATGTACGTCAAGACGAACACTGGGATAAGAGCGATACGCACCAGCGTTAAAGTATTTGGTAATGTCACCGGAAACGAATCACGCGGCATGCAGTGCTCCATATAAATCGTCCGCGAGTTTTTGACTTATCCCTGGAACTTTCGCGATTTCTTCCGAGCTCGCGCCCTTAATCGTAGCAAGCGAACCGAAATATGCCATCAATTCACGTTTGCGTTTAGGTCCGATCCCAGCTATGCCATCCAGAGCAGATCGACGGCGGTTTTTCGCTCGGCGTCCGCGATGTCCGGTGATCGCAAACCGGTGAGCTTCGTCGCGAATATGTTGCAGTAAATGCATCGAACCACTGGTAGCTGGAACCGATAGCTCTCCCTGGCCATACAGTAGGATCTTTTCCAACCCCGCCTTACGCGCGGGTCCTTTCGCGACGCCAATCAGCCCGATGTCGTCCACTTGCAACTCGCTAAGCACACCGGCAGCTTTTCCGAGTTGTCCTTGGCCACCATCGATAACCAAAAGATCTGGTAAGACCGCTTCGCCTTCCTTGAGACGACGATAACGGCGTCGAAGTGCTTGTTCCATCGCGGCGTAATCATCGCCCGCGGTCACACCCTCGATATTGAAACGTCGGTAATCGGACTTCAAAGGGCCGTTGGTATCAAAGACTACGCATGATGCTACGGTCGCCTCACCGGACGTATGACTAATATCAAAACACTCCAAACGCTTGGGCATATCCTCAAGTTCAAGAAGGTCCTGAAGATCCACAAAACGCGAAAAAACGTTACGCCTTTCCGCGACATACGATGTCAGCGAAAGTGCAGCATTATCGCGCGCCATTTCAAGCCAACGCGCGCGCTGCGTTCGAACTTTTGACGTAATTGACACTTTTCTCCCAGACCGCCCCGCCAAGACAGATGCAACCAATTTCCCCTCATCCAAAGGAATCGATGTCAACACAAGTTTCGGTATAACTCTCCCTTCGCTCGCTAAGTAATATTGAGAAACGAACGAGCTCAAAAGCGCTCCCGGTGGAGCATCGAGTTCATTTTTCGGGTACCACGTACGCTGACCTATAACGCGTCCGCCTCGAATGAACAAACCTTGGACGCACGTATACGAAGAATCCTGAGCAAGGGCAAAAACATCCACCTCCCCCGATTCGCCATGGACATATTGATTCTCTTGAATACGCCGCAATTGAGCAATCTGATCGCGATATCTTGCCGCATACTCAAATTTACGTGCCTCTGAGGCCGTCTCCATACGTTGCTTAAGCTCTTGAAGCACGGCTCTGCTACGACCCTCCAAAAACATCTGGGCGAGATCCACGTCTGCAGCATAGTCTTGCGACTCCACGCGTCCGACGCACGGCGCACTACATCTACCGATTTGATGCTGCAGACAGGGTCTTGATCGATTTTTGTAAAAACCGTCTTCACACGATCGCAATTGGAATAGCTTTTGGAGTACCTGAATACTTTCACGCACCGCTCCCGCACTTGGGTAAGGCCCGAAGTATCTGCCAACTTGTCGCTTTGTCCCACGATGTAGCGTGAGCCGCGGAAAAGGATGTTCCGTCAAGCATATGTACGGATACGATTTGTCGTCCCTGAACAATACGTTGTAGATAGGTCGATCAGCTTTGATCAAACTTTGTTCGAGCAGCAGCGCTTCCGTTTCACTAGCCGTCACGGTGACCTGAATATCGTCCACCTTGTTCATCAGTGCGATGGTCTTAGTGGCCAGGCCAGACGCTCGGAAGTAACTGGTGACCCGACTCCGAAGATTGCGAGCTTTGCCGACATAGAGGACGTCACCCTCGCTGTCGAGCATGCGGTACACACCGGGTCGACGCGTCAACGATGATAAGAACGTTTCGGAGTCAAAGTTTGATTGGTCCACCATGCGCTGGACTATAAGCGCTAACCCCCGGCCGATGCACCGTCCGCATCATGACTTTCGTCGACGTAGTCACGGACTTCGCGAAAAATTGTTGTCAACATCGCCCGCGTGATGCGACCCGTGTTCACGTTGAGACGACTAGGGTGGAAGCTCGCGATGAGACGAAGACGATCGTCTACGTCGATCGACGCTCCATGTTCGAAGGGTTGCCGGATGTCTACGATTCGAGACACGCTTGCGTACGCCATTGCACCGAGCGCGACGACGCATCGATTGGCCCTGACAGCTCGAGACCACAACGTGTCGAGATCGTGAGCCAAGTACGTGCGGCAACGGGAGAGCTCGGTGCCGGTGGGTCGATTCTTCGGCGGTAAACAACGTACTGCATTGGTGATCCTACAACCGCGAAGACGAATCGACGTGCCCTTTTGTCGTGCAAAACCGGTCTCCGCGAGCACACTAAAAAGTAATTGTCCTGACGCATCGCCCGTGAAGGGACGCCCCGTGCGGTTGGCGCCGTGAAGACCTGGGGCTAGACCCACGATGAGAACGCGTGCCCGCCGAGCGCCCCACGTCGCAACAGGTGCGCAATGGTATTCGGGCATCTCCAGACGGACATTATCCAGGTGATCGACCAACCGAGGACATCGTCGACAATTCGAGCGAAAAGGTTCCGGTGCGACTTGATCTAAGGCAAGGCGTTCACCGTCGTTCAGAGCCACGTTACAGATAAGCGTCTCAGCTAAACGCTTGGATACCTGTTTGCGCACGACCGAGAATCAGCGCGTGGATGTCATGGGTACCTTCATAGGTAT
>CAJWCW010000081.1 GCA_913030615.1 uncultured Gammaproteobacteria bacterium
GAGCGTGGCTTGGTGGTTCCGGTCATTCGTGATGCGGACGCCCTTGGCCTGGCTCAAATTGAAGATCAGGTAAGTGAGTACGGGGGTAAAGCCCGAGATGGCAAGCTTTCACTGGAGGATCTCCAGGGTGGCACGTTTACGATTTCCAATGGCGGTGTGTTTGGTTCGTTAATGTCAACGCCCGTACTCAATCCGCCGCAGACAGCGATTTTAGGCATGCATAAAATACAAGATCGACCGGTCGTTGAAGATGGTGAAATTGTGGTTAGACCCATGATGTATTTAGCGCTCTCATATGATCATCGGTTGATCGATGGACAAGAGGCGGTTCGATTTCTCGTCGCAATTAAAGGCATGATTGAAGACCCGGCGAGGATTCTATTGGAGCTGTGAAGGACACTTCGTGAGTGACGCGTTGAGCTATGAGGTTGTTGTGATTGGTGCTGGTCCCGCTGGCTATGCTAGCGCGATCCGGGCCGCTCAATTGGGTCTGAAGACGGCTTGCATTGATCGGACCCTGGGCAAGGAGGGCGAATCCTCGTTGGGAGGGACGTGCTTGAACTGGGGTTGTATCCCCTCAAAAGCGTTACTCGACGCTTCTCAGAAGTATGCAGAACTAGAAGGTCTAGAGATCTTGGGGATCGAAGCGAAGGAAGTAGGTTTTGACCTTCCGAAAATGATGGCACGCAAAGATGGGGTAGTTACGCAATTAACTGCGGGCATTTCATCGCTATTCGAGGCCAATGGCGTCGACTTTTGTCCTGGATCGGGACGGCTTCTTTCTGGACGACGAGTAGCGTGGACGGACCACGAGGGGTCAACCAGTGAGATGAGGGCTGAACACATAATTCTTGCGCCGGGTTCGATCCCAATGGATATCGATGCGGCGCCTGTTTCGAACGAGGGAATTGTGGATTCGACGGGTGCTTTGGAGTTTGACATCGTGCCGACGCGACTCGGGATCATTGGTGCGGGTGCCATTGGGCTTGAGCTTGGCAGTGTCTGGTCCCGTCTTGGATCGCAGGTGGTTGTGCTTGAGGCTTTGGATTCGTTCTTACCGATGGTGGATACGCGTATTGCCCGTGAGGCTTTACGAGCGGTACGAAAGCAGGGTCTCGACATTCGTCTGGGTGCTAGGGTTGTCGCGGCTGCTGAAGAAAACGGTAGCGTTGATGTCACCTATCAAGACAACGATGGTGATCAGCGTATTTCGGTGGATAAGTTGATCGTAGCCGTTGGGAGACGACCGTGTACGGAAGGCCTTCTTGCGCCGGATTGTGGTGTCACTGTAGATGAGCGTGGCTTTTTATACGTTAACGACCTTTGTGAGACGGGTGTTCCGGGCGTATTTGCAGTGGGCGACGTTGTGCGAGGTCCGATGCTTGCCCATAAGGGAATGGAAGAAGGGGTCATGGTTGCGGAGCGAATCGCAGGCTTCAAGCCTTTAGTTAACTACGAAACTGTTCCGAATGTGATTTATACCCACCCTGAGGTCGCATGGGTGGGGCGGACCGAACAGGAATTGACGGCGGAGGGCGAAGCTATCAAGACTGGATCCTTTTCCTTTGGCGCGAGTGGTCGCGCAATAGCGGCGAACGATGCCGAAGGTATGGTCAAAATTGTTGCCGACGCGGAGTCCGACCAGATCCTCGGCGTGCATGTGTTCGGCCCGCAGGCATCCGAGTTGATCGCCCAGGCCGTCATCGCCATGGAATTTAGCGCAAGTGCGGAAGATCTCGGATTGACGATGTTCGCTCATCCCACGCTCTCGGAAGCCGTTCACGAGGCAGCGCTGGCTGCTGGGGGACGGGCCATTCACGTAGTAAATAGAAAGAAAAAGTGATGGGAGTTGTGTAGCGTCCGTTTAAGGCGTGGCATGTTCGGGGGAACAACATTCAATGAATCTTCACGAGTACCAGGCGAAGCGTCTTTTTGACGATTACGGATTACCCGTTTCGGTTGGGTATGTGGTTGATACACCTGACGAGGCTGTCGCTGCGGCAGAACGGATTGGGGGTACGACGTGGGTCTGTAAGGTGCAAGTCCATGCGGGCGGTCGTGGTAATGCTGGGGGTGTCCAGCTCGTCGATTCAATCGACGAAGTGCGTTCGTTCGCAGAACGATGGCTCGGCGCTCGACTAGTTACGGTGCAAACAGATGCCGATGGGCAACCTGTGAACCAAATCTACATCGAGGCTTGCATAGGCATCGAACGGGAGTTGTATCTGGGGGTCGTGATCGACCGGAGCAGTAGTCGCATTGTTGTGATGGCCTCCAAGGATGGAGGAGTCGAAATCGAGAAGGTGGCTGAAGAAACTCCCGAGAAGATTTTCCGTGTCGCTATCGATCCATTCGTTGGAGCGCAGTCGTTTCAGGGTAGGGATATGGCATTTCAACTGGGATTGAAAGGGAATCAGGTCAGTCAATTTACTAATTTATTCAATAATTTAATGAACTTATTTAATAAATTAGATTGCTCTCTGGTTGAAATCAATCCATTGGTGATTACCGACCGGGGCGATGTCCTCTGCCTGGACGCGAAGATTAATGTGGACGGCAACGCGTTATACCGCCAAGACGATCTTCGTTCTATGCGAGATATCTCACAGGAGGATGCGCGGGAAGTCCAGGCCGACGCCTTTGGGCTCAACTACGTCGCCTTGGATGGCAACATCGGGTGCATGGTCAACGGCGCGGGTCTTGCGATGGGGACCATGGATTTGGTCAAGTTGCACGGTGGAAATCCAGCGAACTTCCTCGATGTTGGCGGAGGTGCTAGTCAAGAGGCCGTTGCTGAGGCATTCAAGATCATTCTTTCCGACGCCAATGTTCGTGCCGTACTGATCAACATTTTTGGCGGCATCGTGTCTTGTGCGACCATTGCGGAAGGGATCATTGCGGCGATTGAAGAGATCGGTGTTGACGTTCCCGTGGTGGTGAGATTTGAAGGGAATAGTGCAGATCGAGGATCCGACCGACTAGCCGCGAGCGGACTTAATCTTATTGCCGCCAGCTCATTGGTGGACGCCGCCGAAAAAGCGATTTCGGCAGCGGGAGGTTCGGTATGAGCATCTTGATCAATCGTGCGACCCGGGTGATTTGTCAGGGTTTTACGGGTTCTCAGGGAACGTTGCATTCTGAACAAGCCCTTGCGTACGGGACTCAGCTGGTTGGCGGCGTGACACCTGGTAAAGGTGGTAGCTACCATCTGGGCTTACCCGTTTTTGATAGCGTTCGCGAGGCCGTGGAAGAGACCAGTGCAAACGCAACGGTGATTTATGTCCCTGCCGCGTACTGCAAAGATTCGATACTGGAAGCTATCGACGCGGGCATTGAGTTAATCGTATGTATTACCGAAGGCATTCCCACACTCGACATGCTCGAGGTTAAAGCTTGTATTGGGGTCGCGGGGGCTCGACTGATAGGTCCCAATTGTCCCGGTGTAATCACACCTGGCGAGTGCAAAATTGGCATCATGCCAGGCGACATCCACTTGCCTGGCAAAGTCGGCGTTGTATCGCGTTCGGGGACACTGACGTATGAAGCGGTCAAGCAAACGACGGACAGGGGCTATGGACAGACAACGTGTGTGGGAATCGGCGGTGACCCCATACCGGGAACACACTTCGTTGATGTATTGGGTCTTTTCCAGCAAGACGATGCTACTGAGGCCGTTGTTATGGTTGGCGAAATTGGAGGAACGGCCGAGGAGGAAGCCGCTGAATTTATCAAAACGGAGGTGCGAAAACCGGTGGTTGCATACATCGCAGGTGTAACAGCACCGCCTGGTAAACGAATGGGGCATGCGGGTGCGATTATCGCTGGCGGAAAGGGGACCGCCAGCGAGAAATTCACCGCGTTAGAGGCGGCGGGAGTGCGAACGGTGAAGAGTCTGGCCGATATTGGCGAGGCGTTGGCAGAAGTTACGGGCTGGGAGTAGGCGATGACAGCGGAAACACATGGCTTTCAAACCGAGGCGCGGAAGTTACTGCAACTGATGATCAATTCCCTGTACTCGAACAAGGAAATCTTTTTGCGGGAGCTGATATCTAACGCGTCGGACGCTATCGACAGGTTGCGGTTCGAAGCGTTGGAACGACCGGAGCTATCTGAGACAGATCCGGACTACCGAATCTTGATTGAATTCGACAAGGAAGCGGGGACGCTGGCGGTAGAAGACAATGGCATTGGTATGTCCAGACAGGAAGTCATCGAGAATCTCGGTACTATTGCCCGTTCCGGTACCGAAGATTTTTTCGCCAATCTGACCGGTGATCAGCAGCAAGATTCGACGTTAATTGGCCAGTTCGGTGTTGGGTTTTATAGCGCGTTCATTGTTGCCGATGAGGTCCACGTACTTACCCAGAAAGCTGGAGAAGACGGGGGCACGAGTTGGAAATCGACTGGCGAAGACGACTTCGTTGTTGATCAGGTGGACACAAGCCGTGGCACGCGCGTGGTGCTCAAGTTAAAACAGGATGCGTTGGAATTCGCCGATGGGTTCAGGTTACGAAATATTGTCCGGCGATACAGTGATCACATTGGTATACCGGTGGAAATGCCAAAAGACGACGAAGCGAGTGACGAAACGGAAGTCGTCAATTCCGCCAAAGCGCTTTGGACCCGATCTCGATCTGAGGTTTCAGATACCGAGTATCAGGAGTTTTACAAACACATCTCTCATGATTTTGAAGACGCTACCACGTGGTCGCATAATCGGGTCGAAGGCAAGCTTGAGTACACCAGTTTGCTATACGTGCCCGCGCGTGCGCCGTTTGATTTATGGAATCGCGAGTTACCGAGAGGGCTCAAACTCTATGTGCAGCGGGTCTTCATTATGGATGAGGCGGATCAATTCTTGCCGCTATACCTCCGCTTCATCCGCGGCGTCGTCGATTCCAATGACCTGCCACTCAATGTATCGCGTGAATTGTTGCAACAATCAGAAGATGTACTTTCGATTAGGAACGCGCTAACCAAGCGAGTGCTCGACATGCTTGGCAAAATGGCGGAAGAGGATCGGGAAAACTACGGCGCATTTTGGGACGAGTTTGGACAAGTGCTTAAGGAGGGGGCTGGAGAAGATGCGGCCAACCGTGACCTCCTACTTAACCTCATGCGCTTTACGTCGACGGCGGACGAGTCCTCAGACCAACGTCTTTCGCTTGCGACGTATAAGGATCGAGCCCAAGCGTCACAAAAAACGATCTACTATGTGTTGGGCGACAATCTCACGACCGCGCGCCAAAGCCCGCATCTCGAAGTATTTAAACAACAGGAAGTTGAAGTGTTGTTGTTGTCGGACCGAGTCGATGAATGGCTGATGTCGTTTCTAACGGAGTTCGATGGTTGGTCGTTTCAAGATGTTATGCGCGGTGAACTCGATCTGCCTGAGCTGGAGAAGCCGGAGGATTTGGATGACGATCCCCTAGTCCAGCGGATTCAGGAGGTGTTGGGAGAGAAGGTCGAATCGGTGCGGCGGTCGACCAGACTCACCGATTCGGCATCGTGCCTTGTGCTTGGCGACGACGATATGGGACATCAAATGCGCCGTATCATGGAGGCCTCGGGTCAATCGGTACCAAACTCCAAACCGCACTTTGAGATTAACGGCGATCATCCTCTGGTCCAACGATTGGACACCGAATCTGACGAAGATCGATTTAGCGACATGGTTCTGATTCTCTTTGATCAGGCCTCGCTGGCAGATGGGACCGTATTGCTCGAGCCCGGCGAATACGTGCATCGTATTAATCGCCTTCTCCTGAATCTTTTGGAATGAAGGTAACAACTTGCAAGTAGCGATCATTGGATCGGGTAACTTCGGCACGGCCCTTGCCAATATTGTTTCTGCGAACGGTATACCAGCGTATTTGTGGATGCGTGATCCGCAACAATTTGCCGAGATTGAAAAGTATGGTGAAAATCGCCGCTACCTGAGTGGTTATCCGCTTGGGGAGAAAGTTACCCCCACCCTGGATCTGCAGTTGGCTGTGTCCGAAAGCGATTTACTATTTGTCACGGTCCCAAGTGCTTCCTTTAGAGAAATGTCGATCGAGTTAGCTCCTTTTGTCGCTGAAGAGACGTACGTCGTTAGTGGGACGAAAGGCGTGGAGGCTCCGAATTTTAAGTTGATGAGTCAGATCCTAGAGGAGGAGTTACCGGGCCGGCGCATCGGAGTCATTAGTGGCCCCAATATTGCTGAAGAAATAGCGGGAGGACATTTCACGGGAACCGTTGTCGCTAGTCGAGACCCGGCGTTGTGTCAGTGTGTTCAGTTTCTGTTTGCGAGCGATACCTTTCGGGTCTATTCGAGCGAAGATATCTTTGGTGTTGAGTTGGGTGGTGCGCTCAAGAACATATATGCGATCGTTTGCGGAATGGCTGCTCGACTCGAAGTCGGTCAAAACACAATCGCGATGCTGATTACAAGAAGTCTAGCGGAGATGAGCCGATTTGCCGAGTCGATGGGTGCCAATCCCTATACGTTTCTGGGGTTGGCGGGCGTCGGCGATCTGATGGTGACGTGCACGTCACCACTTTCTAGAAATTATCAATTGGGATTCAGGGTCGCGGCTGGTCTGTCGCTTCACGAAGCGATGGATGAGTTGGGTAAGTTGGCGGAAGGAGTCAACACGTTGCACGTCGTACATCAAGAACGCGAAAAGCTGGGTGTATACATGCCGTTAGCCGAAGCTCTCTTCCGCGTGTTGTTCGAACACGGGTCCGTGGATGAAGTCATCAATGGATTGATGTCCGGTGAGCAGCAACTTGACGTTGAGTTTGCTAGCCCAACGACATGGGGCACGACAAATTGAAATGGTCGCCGCTCGTCATTGTTTTCGCCATATCCACGTTGGCGAATGTAGATGTCCCGGAATCTTTTGATATTGGTGGGATGGATCGGTTTCCTCGGTCGTGGATAGTCCTATTCGAAGCGGCCGAAGAATCACGCCCCCACGAATTTATTGTCGGTCCAGTTGACAAGATGGGTCAGGAAGTTCGATTCGAAAATTCGATCCGTGTTGAGGGCGAGAAAATTCGCGTCACCTACCAGATTCCTCCTGGTTTTCAATTGGCTGAAGTGCTTGAACATTACGAAAGGCAATTGCGTCGGACCGCCGACAAGGTCCTATTCCGATGTCATGGTCCCGCCTGCGGGCGCTCTTCAATTTGGGCTAACGACGTTTTTGGAATACGCCTGATGACCGCCCCCAATAGGAATCAATATTACCTTGCCGCGACATTCACAGCAGATGAGCGGCAAACGTTGGTCGCGGTTTATCTTGTCGAACGAGGGAACAAACGCATCTATGTCCACGTTGAGCAGGTTGTAACGGGTGTGCAATTTGAGTTTGACGGGAATCGCAATTTTGCCGAGCTTCTAGCAAAACGCGGATTCGTTCGAATCGACGGAATTGTCCCAAACGGACAAGGAGCGTTGGACAAAAGTCAGCTCGAACAATTGGATGTGCTGGCTAAATCGTTGACGAGTTTCGTTGGACAACAAGTTTATGTGGTCTGTCACCTGTACGGATCCCTGAAAGTCGGTGAGCTTCTTGAACGATCCGAGAATTGCGCCGAACTTGCGGCGGAACGAATCGCAGAAGTTAGCGGTGTGATTACGATACCGTTTGGCACGGGTCCGATGGCACCGACACAAGAATCAACCCAATCAAGGCTTGAGCTGGTGCTCCCAAGCCGTCTCCGGAGTGAGTAAAGAATATAGGAGTCCTGCTGGGACCGAGGCGTTGGTGCGACGTGTTGCACATAGGTTAGAACGAGCTTCGGATATCTATTACGGCCACGGATCCAATAGTGCACACGTGGAGGCCTGGGTGTTGGTACATGGCCTTCTTGAGCAACGGATCAGCGATTCGATTGATGAGGTGTTTGAACGGTGCGTAGACGATTGTGTGTCTCTTCGTCTGGGTGATCGCGTGCCGGCTGCGTATCTGACTGGGTTGGCTTGGTACTTCAATCGATGGTTTGAAGTTGAACGTGGCGTGATGATACCGCGCTCGCCAATTGGCGAAATCATCGAGACTAATATGCAACCGTGGTTGAGAGAGCCGCCTGATCGGATTATGGATCTCTGTTGCGGGACGGGATGTCTCGGGGTGATGGCAGCATTGGCATTTCCAGATGCCACCGTCACGTTGATAGATATTGATGAGCGAGCGTTGTCCTCGGCGAGATCGAATGTCTTACGACATGGTGTTTCGGACACCGTCGAGATTCTGCGGTCGGATTTGTTCGATCAATTAGAGCCGAATGTTTACGACGTCATCATCGCCAATCCTCCGTACGTTTCAGCGGTCGAATTCGAGCACCTGCCGGAGGAGTATGCGTATGAACCGAGGATAGGTCTGGCCGCTGGCCATGACGGGCTCGCGTATTGGAGATCGATCCTTAGGGAGATTGGCAAGTGGATGTCGCCCCAAGGGATCTTGGTTGGCGAAACCGGCAGCGCAACAGCGGGCTTTTTGAACGCATTTCCGTCGTACGACATTTTTTGGCCGGTCCTTGAGCACGCGGTTCGACAGGAGGACGGAGGGTTTGGTGTTTTCGTGGCCGACGCGGAAACGTTCTTGCGGTAAGCTGATCGGATGGCGGGCAATACGTTTGGACAGACTTTTACGGTTACCACCTTTGGCGAAAGTCATGGACTCGCAATGGGTGCTGTGGTCGATGGCTGTCCTCCGGGCCTTGAAATTAGTGAAGAGGACCTGCAAGGGGACTTGGATCGTAGACGCCCGGGCCAGTCGAAATACACGACGCAGCGTCAGGAAGCCGATCAAGTAAAGATACTCTCGGGCGTTTTTGAGGGAAAAACCACGGGTACTCCAATCGCGCTAGTGATCGAAAACACGGATCAACGTTCGAGAGATTATGGACAGGTCAAAGATCTATACCGACCAGCCCACGCGGACTTCACGTATGACCGAAAATATGGCCACCGAGATTATCGTGGTGGAGGCCGAGCGTCGGCGCGGGAAACCGCGATGCGAGTTGCCGCGGCTGGAATCGCAAAAAAATATCTCCGGTTGACATTTGGCACTGAGATACGTGGTTACCTTGCCGAGATTGGCGCCATACGGCCCGAAGTAAAATCGTTAGATACGGTCGACGGGAACCCGTTTTTCTGCCCGGATCCAGAAATGATCGACCCTATCGCCGAATTAATTGAACAGCTTCGGCGCGACGGTGATTCGATTGGTGCGAGAGTCAACGTAATGGCAAGCAATATGCCGGTGGGCCTGGGCGAACCGGTGTTCGACAAATTGGATGCGGATTTGGCAGCGGCTCTTGTAAGCATCAACGCCGTTAAAGGCGTTGAATTCGGTGCGGGCTTTGGAGTGATTCAGCAACGTGGCAGTGAACATCGAGATGAGATGGATACGTCGGGCTTCCTTTCCAATGATGCTGGTGGAATTCTTGGTGGCATATCGTCGGGACAGGATGTTGTGGTAAGCATTGCGTTGAAACCAACGTCGAGTCTGACCCAGCCTGGTAAGAGCATCGATCGCGCGGGAAACGAGGTGGAGGTGGTCACGACTGGACGCCACGATCCGTGTGTCGGGATTCGTGCGACGCCTATCGCGGAGGCGATGGTCGCGCTCGTGCTCATGGACCATGCGCTCCGAGATCGAGCACAGAATGCGGATGTAACGCGATAATCTTGGTGAATTGACAGTCAACGCGGCCTCCGAGACACCTCCCGGTTATGTAGAATGTCTTATTCCCCTTTTGAACTAAAAGGAAGCTCGTTGTTGTACATAGCGGGATCATGACTAAAACCCTCTACGACAAAATATGGGACGCGCATGTCGTTGGACGAAGGTCCGATGGCTCGACGATTTTGTATATCGACCATCACTTATTGCACGAGGTCACTTCCCCGCAAGCGTTTGAAGGCTTAAGGCTGACGGGCAGGTCGCCGTGGCGACTGGGTGCGAACCTTGCTACGCCAGACCACAATGTGCCAACCCAGAATCGAGCGGCAGGAGTCGAAGGAATCAAAGACCCGTTTGCTCGAGAACAGGTCATTGCGTTAGATCGAAACTGTAACGATTTTGGGATTCGACAGTTTGACATGACCGATCGGCGACAAGGCATCGTCCACGTGATTGGCCCGGAACAAGGGGCCACCTTGCCTGGAACGACCATCGTGTGTGGTGATTCGCATACGTCGACCCACGGAGCGTTCGGGGCGCTTGCCCAGGGTATTGGCACTTCGGAAGTCGAACACGTACTAGCGACTCAGTGTTTGGTTCAAACGAAGTCTCAGAACCTGCGTATCGAAGTGACGGGCAGCCTGCGACAGGGCGTGTATGCGAAAGATATCGTACTCGCGATTATTAGGTTGTTGGGAACTGCTGGGGCGACTGGACATACGATCGAATATACCGGTAGTGCGATCCGGTCGCTGTCGATGGAAGGACGGATGACGGTGTGCAACATGTCGATCGAAGCAGGCGCGCGTGCAGGTCTAGTGGCCGTCGATGAAGTGACTTTAGGCTATCTAGAGGGTCGCCCGTTCGCTCCAGAAGGAGAACTTCTTGAAAAGGCGGAGCGTTATTGGCGTGGTTTGGTGTCGGACCCGGGTGCCGAGTTCGATCTATCTTTCGAATTGGACGCTGACGAACTGAAACCACAAGTATCTTGGGGAACTAACCCTGAGCTTGTCGTTGATATCGACGGCGTTGTTCCCGCACCGGATATCTTTGATGATCCTGAGAAAGAGGAAATGGCTGTTCGGGCTCTCAAGTATATGGGCCTGGAACCTGGCATGCCGATGACAGAACTTCGCCTCGATCGCGTCTTTATTGGTTCATGCACGAATTCTCGTATAGAAGATCTTCGGACAGCAGCAGATCTTGTGCGAGGACGGAAAATATCGCCTGCGTTGAAGTCTGCAATGGTGGTACCAGGATCGGGGCTGGTTAAGGCCGAGGCTGAGCAGGAAGGTCTAGACCAAGTCTTTTCAGATGCAGGTTTTGAATGGCGTGATCCTGGGTGTTCAATGTGTTTGGCGATGAACGCGGATCGTTTGTATCCGGA
>CAJWCW010000082.1 GCA_913030615.1 uncultured Gammaproteobacteria bacterium
ACGGGATATTCAGCAATAGGGATTACATGGGTCACCAGTGGCCGTAGGTCGATGATGCCTTTCTCCAACAAGCGAATCGCCGGTGGAAATGGATCTCGAAGCTGCGCAGCGGGAGAGGAGTTAACGATGGTGAGCGCCTTTCCGTGCCACAGACTCGGGTTGAATCCCGCAGTATTGCCTTTGATCCACCCGAACAAATTGATTAGCCCCGCCCGTTTGACAATGTCGGCTGCTAGGTCGAGCCCTTGCTGCGAGCCGCTGGTATCGACCACGACGTCAATACCGCGACTCCGGAGGTCGTCGCGGACGTCGCCAAAGCTATCCGCCGTGACGTTATGGGCTTCCCCTGCTCCCATGTCCAACGCGAGTTGTAACCGATTTTCGTCAATATCGAGAGCAATGATTTGATCGGCACCTACGCCAGCAAGTCCCTGCAGCATCATCAAACCCATAAATCCACAACCCACCATCGCTATCCGCTCGCCTGCACGTAGCCGACAAACATCCATCCCAGTGACAACGCACGAAACGGGTTCAACGACCCAGTGCTCGTCCGCTAGCTCGGAGTCGGGAATCCGATAAAGGCTCCTTACGGGCGTATTACGTAACCGCGCAAACCCGCCTCCGACGACGCGCGCACCGACCTCGATTCCGTGCACGCCGGGACCCAGCTTGGAAACATAACCAACGCCTTCGTGCCCTGGTGGGGCCGCCGACTGCGAATCACCCCCGGCTCGAAACGTTTGTATGTCCCATGCACAAATCCCACACGCAGCGACTTCGACTTGAACTTCGCCAGAGCCGGGTTCATCGACCTCGATATCGACCAACTCGGCACCGCCCCCAGCCGTGTAACGTACATTCTTTACTTTCATGATCAACCTCTGCGAGCTATACGCGACTCTCATAATTGCCCGGCCACTCCCGATTTACCAGTCCGCCTTGCCCACAATGCGAAGGCACTTATCCATGACTGACGACAATTGGGTATTGACGCTGGTTCTCGATATCGTTCCTCCAGCGCCTCTGGACAGATCGCTTGCCATACGGAATCTGGTTGTCAGAAAATTACATGACCGGACAAGGGATCAGTCGCCCGTGGGAACAAAAGATGACTCGACACAACGTGCTCCTCATTACGACCGATCAAGAACAATCACCCCTCGACATCCCTAAATCCGTCCACCTCCCGAATCACGATCGACTCCGCGAACGTTCGACTTACTTCGAAAACTTCCACGTCAATTCGACACCCTGTGGTCCCTCTCGGTCGGTGATATTTTCGGGCCAGCACACGCAAAAAACCGGCATGTTTGTTAACCCTAATGTGCCTCCACATCCAGAATTACCAAGAACCATGCCTACTCTTGGAACCATCTTTCAAGAATTGGGCTACTACACCGTCTATAAAGGGAAGTGGCACCTCTCTCACCTGAATCAGGGCATCCAGTTCGATGCTCAACGGTTTCCGGAAACGAGCCGAGCGCTAGAACCCTGGGGGTTTTCAGAATACAACCACGACGGCGATCACCACGGGATTGTGTGGGACGGTTTCAAACACGATCACGCCATTGCCGCAGATGCCGCCAACTGGTTGCTCGGCATCGACGGGGGTAAGCCGACGGATAGACCATGGTTGCTCGCCGTCAACTTCATCAACCCTCACGACATCATGTTCCATGATGCGACTGGTCAAATGAGTACCAACCGTCTTGATCCTGTTCGTGTTGCACCGCTCAAACCCGCTCCGCATACACCGCCCTATACCGACGACCTTGAGCTTTCGCTTCCGGAAAGCTTCAGCGACAACCTCGACAACAAACCCACGGCCCATCGTAACGACAGAACGATGGCCGAATACATGTTCGGCCGATTACCTATCGCCGATGAACAAGCCTGGCGCAACCATCGAAACTATTACTACAACTGCATCCGCGACGTGGATCGGCACATCGGCTGCGTCCTTGACGCATTGGAACAATCGGGCGACGCCGCGAATACCATTATTGTGTTCACGTCGGATCATGGCGAAATGGCTGGCGCCCACGGGCTACGACAAAAAGGGCCCTCGATGTACAAGGAAAACGTTCGCGTTCCACTGTTTATTCGCCACCCGGAAATCCAAAGCCCCGCAGAAACTCAAATGCTCGCGACGTCCATCGATTTGATACCGACCATATTAGAGATGACGGAGACGTCGAACGACGAAGTCCAATCCCGTTGGCCCGACTTGGTAGGCACTTCCGTCGTCCCGGCGTTGCAAGGGAAGGCGTCGGAGCGCGACCAACGCGGTGCATTGTTTAACTACACCGCAACCTTGGCGTGGGATATCAATTTCGTCGAAACGCTATTCAAAGGACAGGTTCGCGGACAGTTCACGGACGCCGAAAGAGAACGCTTAGCTGAAGGCATGTCATTGGATCAGATCGCTTGCTTTCGCGGGATTCACGATGGCCGCTATAAATTCGCCCGGTATTTCAAGCCATCGGAACATCACGTTCCCGAAGACTGGAACACTCTCGTTTCACATAACGAGTTGGAACTCTACGATACCTTAAATGATCCTAATGAAATCAATAATTTAGCAAACACATCGACGGATAACACCTCGTTAATACTCGATCTCAATGAACGACTAAACATGCTTATACAAATAGAAATAGGCGTTGACGACGGCAGCTTTTATGGCACCGATCGCGAATACAAACTTGGGGATCAGCGTTGAACCGACTCAACCGATAATGGCACTCGTTTTCTTCGCTACACGATTCTTCAATAGATCGAACATTCGATTAATCCGCTAACGGGTGCGGGCGAAGCTGAAAGTAGACAATTTCACTAGTCATACCTGAACCACCTTCAATATGTCCGTGCACACTGGTGTTGTTACTGGCCCACAGACCTCGCCCTTTCCATCCCGCATCGGGGTCGTCAATTCGCCCATCCAAACCACGCTGATAAAAACCCAAGGGATACGGCACACGCATCGTGACCATTCGGCCTTCCGACGCGGCACCAGCTTGGATCCAGTCGCGGACTAACTCAACGTCCGAATCACTTAGCCCAGGACCGCCAGGGGGCATTAGCTGCCCCGAACCGGCACTGCCTATTAATTTTTGCATCAGGTAACTGTTGTCGGGATCGCCTGGCTCAACCCGTTTGATTGAACCGTCTGCACTACTCGCGACATCAACAAGACTCGCAAACGAAGATCCCGCCGATAGATCAAGTCCTCCGATACTGCTCGCCGTCGTATGGCAGCCCGACACGGCACAATTAGGTGTCAAAATGTTCCGCTGCACCTCGGCGAATTGGTCCGGTACCCATGCTATTAACGAGTCGGACGTCGTGCCATTCGCGATCGGTACGTTCTTGCCCAAACCCATGGTGTTGAACTGGTCGACCCAAATGTAATAGTGAAAATCCGCGCTCCCCTGGGTAGTGACACCTTGCATCTGTGGACCAGGCGTCGGGTGCAGGGTCCATCCTTCGGGACAGTGCTGACCCGTCGCTGTTGGTCCGTTTAACACTTCACATTTGCTTCGATCGAAGCTGGCAATATGGCCACTTCCAGAAAGCGCCGTCCATATAATCCCGTTCCGGTCGATATCAAGTCCACGCGGACTAAATCCCCATTCTGATATAGGTACGGCGTCCGTGTTAAATGGGGGTTGGTACAGCTCCGTGAGACAGGTATCCGGGTCCAAACGCAAAATCTGCCCAGGCACCCTATCGGGCGTTAGGTTGTCGTTCCAGACGTAGGGGCGAGTGAACCAGACCGATCCATCGGCAGGGTTTTGAATAATCCCATACGAAAACCCCAGCACCCTTTTATCTTTCGATTCTTCAAATGCATCCCAGGGTTCGATGTAATCGCTATCCAACAGTCCATTGCCGTTGGTATCAAGGACCGTAGGACACCAACCCTGGGAGTTCTGCTCGTCGCCTGTCTCATCAAATTTCTTCGTGTCAAACCAACCCACCGCACGATAATCCCCCGAAAGCCAAAGCACGCCGCTATCGTCATCGGCAAATTGAAGATGATGTGTACCGTAGCAAGTATCGATCAACACGAACTCGCCGCTCGCAACGTCGTAGTACGAAAGTTGCCGGATGCTGTCTTCAATGGGGAGCCGCTGGACGGAGGGATGATCCGAGTTCGTACACCAATCAGGATTCTCGTTGGGACGAATGCTCGACGTCATCCATAAACGATTCTGGTCGTCAAACATCGGGTTATGGACATTGGCCCCCGAACCCGTTGGTGACGTCCGCACCGGGACATTTAGCATGGTCGATTCATGGGTAACCGGATCGGTGAATACGAGCGCGCCACCACCAACAGCAAATACCGACCCGTCCGGATAAAGTTTCGGATCACGTTTATCGGTCGACACGTTGTCGTGAACAAACCCGTTGTACACGCCCGACCAACTCCATTGCGTCAGAACGATGTTCTGTTCAATGCCATCGGGTCGCGGTGGCGCTTCAGGCGTTTCGCCAGCGACAATGCGGTCCGTCCAGTTCGTGAACGTGTCGAGCGCCGCGTCGCGACCGAGATTGTTCATCTGATCATTCATCTGTCCGTTTGATTGGACGCGCTGATCCCAACCGTCCCGAACCGACGCATAGCTACCGGGATCCGCGATCACGCGAGTCGCCAGATTGCCCATTTGATGACACAGCTGGCACCGGTCTTTGAGTCCGTCGATCCATTGCGCTTGGTTTTCCATGTTGGTGTTGATGCCGTTACCGCTCGAGCCGGTTCCTGGGAACTGATCTGTCGCGGGAACTTGGATAAGCGAATACCAGTAATTGGCCGGGTAAATCTGTGCCGCATCGATTTCAGTCGGGGCAATGTCTTGACGGATCGTGACCTCATTTCCAGGCCGTACCATCTGCTTGGCGGAATCCAGCAATCCATAGCCTCGGCTCCAAACGTCGAACCAGACATCGGGGACCTCGGGAATTAGAAAGCGTCCGTCATCGTCGGTGACCACGATTTTTCTAAAAGGTGTTTGCAAATCTGCAGTTTCAGCAATCACCCAGACGCCACCTTCACCGCCACTGGAAGTAGTTACCGAGCCGGTGATCGTGTTACCGGAGATCCCAGCCGTTCCGTCGATAGTCCACTCGTATGCGGCCGTGTTGCTTTGGTTGGCTGCTAAATCCGAGCCACGAACCTCGTAGCTATGCATCCCATCGCTCAAGTCAGATCGCGTTGTCGGAGACTCACAGACGGCAAAAGTCCCTCCATCCAATGCACACTCAAAACTGACGCCGTCCTCATCGGCACTGAACGAAAAGGTTGCTTGGCTCGAGGTCGTCAACCGCTGCGGTCCCACCGTGACCACGACGGAAGGGGCGACCGTGTCCACCGTCCAGTTGTGCGTGGCCCATGTGGGATCCACTGTGCCATTGGCATTGGCGGCCCGCACTTCAAAGCGGTGCCCACCATCGCTTAAATCGGTAAGTTCCTCTGGGCTCGTACAGCTATAGATAGATCCACTATCTACCCTGCACTGGAACGTGGAGTTCGTTTGGTTCGAACTGAACGCGATCGTTGCCGAATTTGCGTTATGAGCGGTTGTCGGCGCGTCGGTGATGGTAGTTTGAGGCGCTGTATCGACCACAACTGGCGCACTTCCGCCGCCTCCACCGCCACCGCACGCACTGAGAAAAAAAATAGCGGTCAGTCCAATAACAAACCGAAGACCAGCCTGCGTTATCTGCGAAAAAGCGAACATATTTCGTTATCCCACGGACCCCGAACTTGCGCCAGACCTTGCAACCATAGCCTGATCATCCGGCCAGTCAACCAAGGACGTTTCCGCCAAGTGCGCAACGTCATACGAATGAAGCAATCGCGATGGGAACAGGGTTTCGCTTCGGAACGAATGCTCAATTTGCAGCGGCATTCATTCTATTAATCCTTCGAGCTATCTCGGCATAATGACGGAGTCGTGGGGGGCGGGACAATGGCCAGAGCAACCATCAATGGGCTCGAGATCGAATATCGGATCTACGGTGAGGGCACGCCCGTGCTATTCATCCACGGAGGTTTTGGCGGACCGAATAGCTCATTGTTACCCAGTCCCAACGCCATCACACGGGATATTCCAAGAGGAATTCAGCTCATCACATTCGACCGACGTTGCGCCGGCGAATCCGACTACACGCTGGAGTGGTTCGACCTCGCCGACGTCGCTACCGATGCGCATGAATTGATGCACCATCTGGGCTTCGAACAATCCATCGTCGTCGGCTCCAGCATGGGTGGCATGGTGGCATTGCAATACGTCCACCTATTTTCTGACTCCGTGACAGCCCTAGGGTTGATGAATACGGGGGCCGACCTTATGTCCCACACGAATTGGGGTCAGCGACTCGCTCACCAGGTCAGCCGGCATAAAAACGAAGGGGACGAAGGCGTTTTTGCCGAGTACCGTGAACGGTTACGCAATCCGGCTCAAACGCCATTACCACAAGACACCTCATCGGATGTGCGAAAACAAATGGAAGCAGCGCGGAACGCGTACATGAACGCCCTTGCAATAACGAGTGACGAAGATCTTTGTCGTTACCATGCCGGCATGATTCGTAACGCCTCGGCATTTCTTGGTCATGATTTCACGACGACCTTGGAGAACATCGCAGTACCCACACTGATCGTCCACGGCGACGCAGACGACGTCGTGCCGTACGAATACGGTCAACAACTCGCCACCGGAATCACCGAATCGACATTTGTCACCATACCGAACGCGCGCCATGGAATATTAAGTTATGCCGAAGCTCGTGAGGCGCTTAGTGACTGGCTCTTGAGTCTGTAAACACGCCGCTAGCGACAGACCAATTGAGCGCTTAGATCGCCGCTACAGCGACCCGTCGGATCGTCGCGAAAAGTAAGCACCGGTTCGTTGGAATACCGCTGTCGGCACGCCAAGCGCTTCCTTTAACGCCACATCTCTATCCCACGCATTGCCAATCGCGGCAATAGATCGCGCCTCGCGCCAACTGATGTGATTCAAATGGAAAAGCGGCGAAACCAACGGGAAGAACTGCAACGGCCAGTCGGTCCCGTAGTGCATCCGCTCCGTCAGTTCTTCCTCCCGTAGCGCAAGCGCCAACGAGTTGCGCCGATTCACCTGCGTTAAACTCGATATGCCGACCGCAAGATTCGGGAAAGTTTCGATCATCGCCGTCAGCCGGTCAAAATTAGATACCCCCTCGTTCGAACCTGTGCTGCCAATGTGTGCCGCCATCACACGCACACCAAGCGAAAGCGGAAGCGTGAGCCGTTCGGGATCGCCAAACTCATCTCGCGCATGCGCAAACGACCGCTCCTGGCCGGTGTGGGTGAGCAGCGGAAGATCGAGCTCAACCAATTTGCGGTAAAACGGGATAATTGCCTCATCCGCCGGATCAATGAGCATGATGTTGGGGATCCACTTGACTAACAAAGCACCTGCGTCAGCCACCTGTTCCAGCCTGACCATCGCATCAAGACGATACGGATTGACACTTGCACCAAACTCGAGGTTGTCGAACTGTGGCAACTCGCGCATCAGAAACGAGTTGGGAACGTATATTTGGGTCTGGTCAACGTCCAATTCGCCCCTCACGTTGATGACGCCATCCATCGCGAGCACCATGGCGCGCGCAACCCGTCGCGATTCATCCACCTGTCGAGAAATGTTACGCAATACGACGATGTCGCCCTGCGTTTCGATCTCCTCTGTCGATACACCCAAAGCGTACAAGTAGATTGGAAACTTGTAGCTTGAACGCATGGCATCGTTGATGAACGCCCCGCTACCCAGAAGACCAAGCCCAGCGGTATGGACGTGCATGTCCAAATAGTCGGTCCGAGGGGCATCGACGATACGCGATAACGTGGGGGTCACGAGCCAAACGATCAAACCAGTCGCCGACACCAGCAGGATCCCAACAAACCCATTGCGCAGAAGCCTCAAGGCAACACGTCCCCGTTATCAAATTCGCGACCCACACGTTCGTTCATGACACGCATCAGATACCTATCCAGTGCTCCAATCGCACGTTATGTTACAAGAACGCTCGTGGCGGAGATCGAGTTTGGATCTCATCTACAACGAAAACAAAGAAGGCTCATAAGACAATGAAACAACGCGTGTTGGTCACGGGCTCCGAAGGTGGCGTCGGCAGGGCCGTTTGCAAGCATTTGAGCAACGACGGACACAGGGTCTATCGCTTCGATCGGTTCGTGCAATCAGACCTCGAAAACGCGATTGTGGGCGATATAACTAAACGCGACCAAGTACTTGAAGCAACCCGCGGCATGGACGCAATTATTCATCTTGCGGCAACCCCGGACGAGGCCGATTTTCTCAGCGAACTTATCGAACCCAACGTTCGCGGACTATACAACGTGTGCGACGCAGCCAGAGAACACAACGTAAACCGGCTGGTTCTGACGAGCTCGGTGCAAGTCGTCTCGGGCCACCGATGGGACAGCATGGTCCGAATCGAAGATGGTCCCCAAGTGATTAACCACTACGCCCTGACCAAGCTGTGGGCCGAACAGATCGGGGAAATGTATGCGCGGGTATACGGCTTATCGGTCATTGCGGCACGCCTTGGCTGGTTGCCGAGAGATCCGAATCATGCGAAAGAACTACAGGCAAGTCCGGTCGGGACTGACGTCTACCTGAGCCATGACGATGCCGGTCGCTTCTTTAGCGCTTGCGTCGACGCATCGATGCAAGAACGCAACTTCGAAATCCTGTTTGCAACCAGTAAACCTCTACATCACGTCCGCGTCGACCCAGAACCCGCTCTGCGTGTGGTCGGCTATCGCGCTCGCGATACTTGGCCAGAAGGGCACGCGTTCGAGTGATAAGAGATCGCCGTCTCTCAATATTGACGAGACTCCCGTCACAGTCGGTTTCCCGCCGAAACAGCAATCAACAACTGACCGGCCAGTCCCGCACTTCGATGGACGCTGAATTCCCCGACCTCGGGCGCAGACACAATTTCGACGAATGCCTCCTTCGAGGGATATTCCATAATTGCGACCATGTCCCATAATTCATCGACCTCGCCAAGCATGAGGTGCTCGGCACGACCTCCAAAGACCAAACGACCGCCTTTGGAGATAACGAACGGAGCCATCTTCTCTCCATACAAGCTGTATGCTTCCGCCCCACTCAACTCCGAGGTTCGACCATCGGCATACTCGGCATGTTCCTTAAACTTGAGCAAATTGAGCATGGAAACTGGGCCCTCGAAATCGCTATCCAATAAGTTCTGTAGCTGCTCTTGCGTCGGTGTTACCGCATTCGAAACGTTCATTTTCAATATCCCCTAACGGTTACTTTGTAGTTGTGTTGGATGTGTAGGCCATGCGCTGGTGTATCTCACGACAAACCTCTCGCGTCGGATTGATCTTCGCTAGAGTTCGTCAGGCCGATGGATTTTTAGGAAATCTTGAGACAAAAGCGGCTCCGGCATACCGATAACGTAGACCACCCGATCTTTAACCTCGCCTTCTGCGTGCAAGGTTCGTTTCGGAATAGTGACTTTGTCACCGGGCCCCACGCGCGTCGTATCACCTGATTCGCCGTCAAAGAAAGACGTTTCCCCTTCCATCACATACGCACACACGTCCTCGCTATGCCAATGGACTTCAACCCCAGGATAAGCCGGTGAAACAAACGTGGTCGGCCAAGTCCCATTCTTTCGAATGTCGTTCAGCACGTCGTCTTTCGAAGCGAAAAACGACTTCTCCACAAGAATGCCCATTCGTCATCTCCTTCCGTCTCGACCAGACCTTTACCGCGAATACGATCACCTTCGCTACCCGATTACAACTGATATAGATAGCCAGCCTGAGCCCAACCAGGACGCAACCTGCACACTAAAATGATCATTGACTGTACTGCTTCGGATTGGGACAGTGTTCAGCACCAGCCAGCGAGCGCGACGGGAGCTAACCTACGATGAGTTACGCCGAACATCGAACCATTATCGACGTCGACAGCCACGTCATTGAGCTCGACGATTTCCTCTCGAACGTTGCGCGCCCTTCCGACGCGCCGCTCATCCCCGACATAACGGAGCAAACCGAACTTCCCTACGTGAAAGCCTGGGCCGATCAAGGCCGTTCGTTACTCGAAAAACGCCAGAACGATCCCGAGACTATGGCTAAATTCGAAGCCTCGTTGACCGACGCACGCAAAGGCGGATTCACCCGACTCGGGGCGTTCGATCCCAACGAACGTTCCCACGCACTCGACCTTCTTGGGTTTAAGTTGCAGTGGGTGCTACCGACCTTTTCCTTTCATCAAATCGCGCACGTCAATGACCTTGATCAATTGGAAGCCGGTGCACGGACGCTAAATTGTGCGATGGGAACGTTTTGTGCGCATGACGATCGATTGCACGCGATTGGTTACATTCCGCTAACGCTCGGGCCCGAGATTTCGTTGCAGTTAATGCGTCAAGGATTCAAGGATGGTTGTTACACGTTTATGGTCGACACCAACGAACCAGACCCCAAGAAAATATCCTTCACGCATGTCGATTTTGATCCCGTCTGGGCAGAATTTGCGAGTCACAGCGCCCCTTTCGTGACCCACGTCGCTGTTAACGGTCACTACGATCGGATACCACGTAGTTTTCGCCGAAACGGCCGCGGAACGCTGAAGCTCGGCGGTGATGCACCCGTTGGTGAAATTGGGATGGTTACCATCAAGAACAGCGTGGAGATTTTTCTCTCGGCAATGATCTTTGATGAAGTATTCGAACGCCACCCTGACTTACGGGGGATATCCATGGAACATGCGGCATTCTGGATACCGTCGTGGCTACAGGCGCTCGACTTCACCGCCGCGAACTACAAACACCAACGAAAGTTCCAGCGACTGCCGTCGGAGACCGTTAAACAACACTTGAGATTCTCACCGTTTGCCGGCGAACCCGTCGGCTGGATCATCGAGAACGTCGGACCAGAACTACTCGTTTTTGC
>CAJWCW010000083.1 GCA_913030615.1 uncultured Gammaproteobacteria bacterium
GCGGACATCGATGGGGTCGATCTTGCCGAACTCGACAGCACCGAGTTTCGGGATATTTATGGTGCGTGGCTGGAATCGTCCGTTCTAAGGTTTCGAGACCAGGATCTCACGAAAGATGAATTGCGGAGTTTTAGCGAACGCTTTGGGCCGCTCGAATACGCGCCCATGGGCAATATCACAGCAGAGCAGCGTGCAAGCGTTCCGAATCCTTTTGTGACCAACATCTCGAATATTATCGAGGACGGTCGTCCGATCGGGGGCCTCGGGTCAGGGGAGGCAAACTGGCACACGGATATGTCCTACATCGAACGTCCACCGACCGCGAGTATTCTGATGGCGGTCGAGGTGCCTGAAGTAGGCGGTGACACGGAGTACTGTGATATGCACGCGGCGTTTGAATCGCTGCCTACCGGATTAAGTGATCGTGCGCGCACATTGTCCATTAAGCACGACGCTGCTCACGACAGCGTTGGTAAATTACGGCGAGGTTTTGATCATGCCGCATCCCCCGTGAATGCGCCGGGGTGTGTCCATCCGATGGTGCGGAGGCACGAAGAAACGGGTCGCGATGCGCTCTTCTTGGGCCGACGACAAGACGCGTACATACCGCAAATGGACTTGGATAAAAGCGAAGCGTTGCTGGACGAGATTTGGGGCTATGTTGCGCTCGAGGGGCATTCCTGGGTCCAGCAATGGCAGAAAGGCGATGTGGTGATGTGGGACAACCGGTCGGTCATGCATCGGCGTATGTCGTTCCGAGCGTCAAGTCGACGGCTGATGCATCGAACCCAAGTTCGCCCGGTAATTTAGCTCGGATTTCGTTCAGATATTTCCATCTCCGATATCAAAAGCGAGTAGTCAATGAGTGAGGCTCGATTTCCGGTCAACCTTCCTGGCGATCCCGATATATCAGACGCGCCACGGATCACCGGGCGACGGATTCTAGAACTGGCCGCCAAGACCTGGCCCTTTCTTCGCCCTCTGAAGATGCACCTGATCTTCTACCTCATTCTGATCGGCTTGTCGGGGTTAGTGGGGACCGTCGCGTACACCCAGGGACTAGACCTCTTGTCGAACAAGGTGTTGGTGGGGGAAGAAAAGTTATTACCCATACAAGCGTCACTGTTGTGGCTCGACGACTCGTTCGTCAACGCGGATTCCGAAACAGGAGTCCCCACGGAGGAGCAACGCAAAATTGTTCTTGATCGGCTGCTCGTCTGGATGGCGATACTGCTGGTTGTCGCTATCGGCACCTTTATCGCAGTTTGGTACTGGGGGACTTGGATTTGGCACAGCGTAAACCAATCCTTGCGTGTCGCGATGGTGGAACGTTCGGAACACCTTTCGCTTCGACACCACAGCGATACGCGGGTTGGCGACACGGTGTTTCGTGTCTACCAGGATAGCGCTCAAATTATCAATCTGATTCAGGAAGGACTCATCGGTCCGGTCGGACTTTTGTTTGGGTTCGGCTGGGCGATGCTACTGCTGGTGTTCCTCGCCCCCAGTCTTTTGTTGGCGTTGCTCGTTGTTGGGGTGCCGACACTCTGGTTGATGATCGTTTTCACTCCGCGGATTCGAGGCCGAGCCCTGGCGAATCGAGTGGCCAATAGTGATCTCACGTCACGGTTACAAGAAACGTTTGTCGCCGCAAAAATCATCAAGGCGAATAGGGCCGAGGATGAAGCCTTGCGTCGTTTCGATCGGGATTCCCATCGAGCGCTCGATGCGGCGTTTAGAGTTCGATTGGAGATGATCGTTTTGAGTTTGCTGGTGATGATGATGGGGGGGCTTTGCGTGATCGTGACCGAGTACGTCATGGCCTCGTGGTCTAACGAGGGATCGAGCCTCAATGTACCCGCCGTCATGGTTTTCTTGGTTCCATTCGTTGCCTGGAACCTTGGAGCATTTCAATTCGGGCGTGAGCAGACGGGAGGTGCCATCGGGCAAGGCTACGGAGCGGTGCGAATGTGGAGCCAGCTTCAGGATCTCTTCATCGCGTTGGAACGGGCCTTTTTTATTCTCGACCTTGAACCCGAAGTGGAGAGCCCGGATGACCCAGAACCTTTTCCCGTCGCGGTCGAGCAGCTTGAGTGGCGCGGGGTCGATTTCGCTTACGAACCAAGTCGCCCAGTACTCGAGTCCCTTGATTTGGTTGCCGACGTCGGCACCATCACGGCGATCGTTGGTGCGACTGGGTCAGGGAAGTCGACGCTCATGTCCATGCTGTTGCGGTTGTACGACCCGGATCAGGGCGCTGTCTTGATTAATGGGGTTGACCTTAAGCGGTTGAGCGTTGAAGACATTCGAGCCAATACCGCCATCGCGCTGCAAAAAAATGTGCTGTTCACGGGTAGCGTTGCGGACAACATTGGATACGCAATACCAAACATAGATCGCGACAGGATCGTGGAAGCGGCCAAGATTGCCTGCGCCGACGAGTTTATCGATGAGCTTGACGGCGGATATGACACGGAACTCGGTGAGCGCGGGGTTAAGTTATCCACCGGTCAGCGGCAGCGCTTGTCCATCGCCCGGGCCGTGGTCCGAGATACCCCGATTTTGATTCTGGATGAACCGACGGCTTCGCTGGACGCCGTCAACGAACAGCGCGTACTGGCGAACCTTGAGTCATGGGGAAGGCAGCGGGTGGTCTTCGTGATCACCCATCGGCTGTCGACGATTCGAGAGGCCGACACCATTGCGTTTCTTGAGGAAGGTCGGATCGTGGAACTCGGGAGCCACGCTCAATTGATGGACCGAGAAGATGGGCGCTACCGGCGTTTCGTGCAAGCGGAGACGACGGGTCACGCGGAGGCAATGAGGGATGAGTGACGGATCGGATCCGAATACACCTCGCCGCCGCGAGGGCTTGGTCGAATCCATTTTCGGTAAGGGAGGACGTGCTCGGTACGACGACAAAGTTGATATCGATACCGAACTCTCCAACAAAGAAACGTTCTTCTTAGTTGGCCGTGCGGTCGGGTTGTTAAAGCCGGTTAAGAAATTATTCTTCGCGAAGTTCCTCTTGTCGACGGGGATGTGGGTGCCGGGTCTTTTGTTGCCCTGGATCGGGAAAATCATTGTCGATCACGTTGTGGGTGGAAAAGCGCTCGATGACGTTGAACTGCGTTATCCACCGTTCATGGATCCGATCCTGGCATCCCTTCACGGGTTGGGTCCCATGCAAATCATGATGGTCTTGAGCATCATGTATGTGGGGTTGTTGTTTTTTATTGGGACGCGAGCCGGTGGTACCGGTGCGTACTTATACGAGGGCTCCGATGCTGCGACGCAAGCTGAGAATCAGATCAGTGGTGGCGGGAGTGAAGCCGGCGGACTATGGGGGCTCCTCGAATATTGGGTGAACGTGCGGTTGACGCAACGCATGGTCAATCTTCTTCGAACCGACTTATTCGAAGGTCTTACCCGGCTCTCATTGACCACTGTCCAAGATCAGCGCATCGGCGACTCGATGTATCGCGTGCTCTACGACGCGCCGATGGTGCCGGACGTGGTCTATCAACTGACGCTTCGGCCATTGGCAATATTGATTGCCGCACTTATTCAGATTTATCTCATCGAATACACCTATGGGGATATTTCGCCAGAACTTGTCTGGTTTGCTTGGTCAGCTTTTCCGATTGCCATCGCGATTACCTTTCCGTTTTCAGGGTTGATACGTCGTACCAATCAAACGAAACGAGCGGCGGGATCGTCGACGACAAGCAGTATGGAAGAAAGCTTGGACAGCATCACTGCGGTGCAGAGTCTGGGGGGCATGGACCGCGAAAAAGAACGCTTCGCGGAGCGAAGCGAAGAATCGTTTTTACGGGAACGTTACGCGATTGTGGTTTGGGCGATCGTTATTGCATTGGGCGGTATCTTCTTGAGCTCTTTGTTGATTTATTGGGGTCGCGGCGTTGCCCACAACGTGATCGTCGGTCTTCTGACCCCAGGTGATTTCTTCGCGCTCATCGGAATTCTCGTGGCCATATTTTATGCAGCAGGAGAGCTTGGCGATACGTGGATATTTGTGCAGGAACCTGCGGCCGCCCTTAGACGCGTCTTTTTCTTCATAGACCAAGAGCGGGACGAGGATGCGCACGGTGAGGAAGAGATTGGGACTTTAAGTAATGGTGTTACTTTCGAAAACCTCAGTTACGAATACCCGGACGGATCCGCCGCGCTGAAAGAAATCGACCTCGAGTTGCCGACCAATTCATTGGTGGCCATCGTCGGTCCAACTGGCGCGGGTAAAACGAGTCTTGCTTATATGATCCCGGCGTTGCTCAGGCCGACGCGCGGTCGAGTTCTTATCGATGGAATCGATGTCACACGCGTTCACTTAGATTCACTTAGGCGCCAAGTCACGTACGTGTTTCAAGAGCATCTGTTGCTGTCGGAAAGTATTCGAGACAATCTGGGTATTGCCAATCCGGATGCCACGGAGAGCGAGTTAATAGCGGCGTTGCAGACGGCGGGATGCATGGATTTTATTGCGTCGATGCCTCAGGGGATCGACACCGTGTTGGGCCGCTCAGGAGAAACGTTGTCAGTAGGACAGCAGCAGCGACTCAGTATTGCTCGAGGGTTGATCCGGAATTCACAGGTTTTGATATTGGACGAGCCAACGGCGGCCCTTGATCCCGTGGCGGAAAATCGATTGGTGGAAGCGTTAACAGAGATTTCAAAAGACCGATTAGTGATTGTTATTGCCCACCGTCTTTCGACGATTCGTCGGGCTGATCGAATTGTCTTCATGGATCGGGGTAGGGTGCTCGAAGTGGGTAGCCACGACACGTTGATGCGTGATGACGAAAGTCAGTATCGACGTTATGTGATGTTGCAGGGTATCGATTCACACGAAGAGCGATAGCCGCAGGGGTTTAGGATTCCGGCATGGAACACCTGCCAGTGGCCGGCCAACTAGGATAGCTCAAGAAATAAATCACTAAACCAAAGCCCGAGTTCTTTCTTTACCGATTGTTGCCGGCGGATCGCGAACGAACCGCCGACGACAACCTTGGTAGGCGCGATTGGAATCGAACCAACGACCTCTGCCATGTCAAGGCAACGCTCTAACCAACTGAGCTACGCGCCTTCAAGTTCACCGTCTCCTTCGACGGATGGCAAACCCTAACATCGTGATTCATACCGAATCAATGAAGTTAGCCTATCCCGGTATAGCGCGGTGTTTTATTCTTTAACGACAAGGACTTAAGGTTGTGCTGTGGTGCGTCGGGCCGTAAACTCGGCGCGCTTTTTCTTGTCGGAATAGTAGGCATCTTTTGATACTGTTTCGTCCGTAGGGAAGCTTGGACGAGAAGTTACATCGACTAAGATCAACGTAAGGGTTTATATGGAGAGGATGTCCTATTAAAAAATCAGGAATGAACGCGCAACGCGAACGCGCAGTATTGAACGAAGATATTCAAGGTACGCAGCTGCGATTAATCGGCGCCGATGGTAGTCAAGTCGGTATCGTGAGTAGGGTGGATGCGCTTGGTGAGGCGCAAAAAGCTGGGCTTGATCTGGTGTTGATTGCGCCGGAGGCAGAGCCTCCGGTCGTGAAGGTAATGGATTATGGAAAGCACCTTTTCGACCTCAAGAAAGCGAAGGCCGCCCAAAGAAAGAAGCAAAAGCAAACACAAGTTAAGGAACAGAAGTTTCGGCCCGGAACAGAAGAGGCCGACTATCAGATAAAATTGCGGAACCTGATTCGTTTTCTAGAGGACGGTGACAAAGCAAAGGTCACGCTACGATTTCGGGGGCGCGAAATGGCGCATCCTGAAATCGGAATGAAACTGATAGAGAGGGTCGGAGAAGACCTAGAGCCTATGGCCACAGTCGAAGCTAGCCCAAAGTTTGAAGGCCGGCAGGTGACGATGGTTTTGGCTCCTCGTAAAAAGAAAAAATAACAAGAAGATGCGGCGCACTTGTCGTTAGCTCACAAGTCGCGCAAACGCGCTAACAGGAGTTTCGCTTGACGAAACTTGTAATGCGGTAAGGCGTTAGGGAGAAGCTATGCCAAAAATGAAAACTAATCGAGGCGCGGCCAAGCGATTCCGCCGGACTGCTAAAGGCTTCAAGCATAAGCGGACAGGCAAGAATCACTTTTTTACTTCGAAGCCGCAGAAACGGAAACGACAACTGCGTGGATTCAACGAAGTATCCCGGGCCGATAGAAAAAGTGTGGATCGGATGCTGCCCGGTAAGGCCCGCTAGGAGACACCATGCCAAGAGTAAAGAGAGGTGTGGCTTCCAGAGCCCGCCGAAAAAAAATACTGCGACAAGCTAAAGGTTATTACGGAGCTCGAAGTCGTACGTTCAAGGTTGCCAAGCAGGCGGTTATTAAAGCGGGACAATACGCATACCGAGATCGGCGCCAGAAGAAACGACAATTCCGAGCCCTGTGGATTATTCGCATCAATGCGGAAGCTAGAGAACATGGACTTTCCTACAGTCGCTTCATCGCGGGTCTGAAAAAAGCTGCTATCGAGGTTGACCGAAAAGTCCTGGCCGATCTGGCATTACACGAGAAAGCTACGTTTGGCGTACTGGCAGATAAAGCAAAGGAAGCCCTTGCTGCGTAGACAGAGTCTGAAATTGCGGCTCATTCCGGGTGGCGTCCCGTCGCGCTTTTGCGGAAGGTTTGCACCGTAACCGGCTCATCGGATAATCCTTATGGATGTAGATGAAATTCGAGCAGAAGCTCTTGCCCGCATAGAGGCAAGCGCGGAGGTCTCGTCGCTCGAAGAAAACCGCGTGCACTACCTCGGTAAAAACGGGCTAATAACGTCTCTCCTCCATGGGTTGGGTGATGTTGATCCGGCATTACGCCCTGCGACCGGGGCAGGCATCAACGCCGCTAAAAGCTCGATCCAGGAGGCGATCGATAAGCGTCGGATCGAACTTGACAACGAGCAGATACAGAGCGATCTCATGAGTCAAGCCTTGGATGTTTCATTACCCGGCCGGAAAGGTTATCGCGGCAGCCTGCACCCTGTGACTCAGACGCTTGCGCGAATCGAAGAGATCTTTGTTGGAGCCGGATACGACGTCGTGGATGGTCCCGAAATTGAGGACGATTACCATAATTTTGAAGCGCTCAACATGCCTTCGAATCATCCCGCACGCGCCATGCACGACACCTTTTACCTAACGAACGAAATGGTTCTCCGCACCCACACTTCGCCGGTCCAAGTTCGCGTAATGGAAAACCAAAAACCACCTATCCGGGTCATCTGTCCGGGGCGCGTCTATCGGCGAGACTCTGACCTGACGCACAGCCCGATGTTTCATCAGGTCGAAGGATTGGTGGTCGATAAAGGGATCAATTTTGGGGATCTAAAAGGCACGGTCACTGAGTTTATTCGTCGGTTCTTCGAGCAGGAATTGGATGTTAGGTTTCGGCCGTCGTACTTCCCGTTTACCGAACCATCCGCTGAGGTTGACGTCATGGGCGCTGATGGATGGCGCGAAGTTATGGGTTGCGGCATGGTTCATCCGAATGTGTTGTCGATGTCGGGAATTGATCCTGATGAATATTCTGGATTTGCTTTTGGTTTCGGCGGAGATCGTTTGGCAACGCTATTTTTTGATGTGCAGGACCTGAGGATGTTTTTTGACAACGATCTGCGCTTCTTGAAGCAATTTGCATAAGCGGCCCGATGAAATTCTCCGAAAAATGGTTGCGGACATGGGTCGATCCGAACATAGGAACGGATGAATTATGCGATCAACTCACGAGCGCGGGGCTTGAAGCTGACGTTATAGAAACCGTGCCGGATGAGTTCAACGGCGTCGTTATCGGAGAAATACTAGAGCTCCACGCTCACCCAAATGCGGATCGACTTTCGGTTTGTACGGTATTTGATGGATCAGACAAATTCAGTGTGGTTTGCGGTGCTCCGAACGCCCGAGTGGGTCTTAAGACAGCGTTCGCGAGGGTTGGTTCGGAACTTCCCGACGGACTTGAGATACAACCCACAAAACTTAGGGGAGTTCAATCATACGGGATGCTGTGCAGCGCGAAAGAATTGGGTATCAGTGATGACCATGATGGGATCATGGAGCTTTCGAATACCCTGTCTCTTGGTTTGGGATTACGAGAGGCGATGGATTTGGACGAAGTTTCGATAGATCTAGATCTCACTCCAAATCGCGGGGATTGTTTTAGCGTTCGTGGCGTGGCTCGCGAAGTGGCCGTAATTAATCGGATGTCAACGATCGAGCCGGTCATAAGTGAAGTGCCTGCATCCACCGAGAAGATTTTCCCTATCGAAGTGCATGCCCCCTCGGCTTGCCCAAGATATTTAGGTCGCGTCATCGAGGGGGTCGATATATCTCAAGTGGCGCCCGCATGGATGGTCGAACGGCTTGAACGAAGTGGGCTCCGTTCGATTGATCCCGTGGTCGACGTAACCAACTATATTCTGCTCGAACTTGGTCAACCTCTACATGCGTTCGATTTGGCATCGTTAGACGACCGCATTGTTGTCCGTATGGCCGAGGAGGGTGAACGACTTACGCTTCTGGATGGCAACTCGATTGAGTTGGATGAAGAGAGTTTGGTTATAGCACATGGAACTGGACCGCTCGCGATTGCAGGAGTGATGGGCGGGGTGAAGAGTGGAGTCACTGAGACCACGTCCGATGTATTTCTCGAGTGCGCGTTTTTTTCGCCCGAGGCCATCATGGGGACAGGCCGTCGTTATGGTATTCAGACGGACGCCTCTCAGCGGTACGAACGAGGAGTGGACAGCGAGCTTCAGGGCGCGGCAATGGAACGTGCGACGGCATTGCTTATTGAAATCGCTGGTGGTAATCCAGGCCCCGTTATCGAGGTCGTTGACGAAACTTCCCTGCCTCGAGCGAAGGAGCTAACGCTACGGAGCGCGAGGCTGGAACATCTCTTGGGCGAGAGAATCAAAGACGACGAAGTATTCGGCATTCTGGAGCGCCTTGAGTTTAGGCCAAAGGAAGTGCCTGACGGTTGGGAGATAACAACCCCAAGCCACCGCTTTGACATTTCCATCGAGGAGGACTTGGTCGAAGAGGTTTGTCGTATATACGGTTACGACGCTATACCGACTCGTACGACGCTCACGGCGTCGCCGTTAAAGCCGTCCCGACGTGACCGCATCAATCCCGCGGATCTCCGCAATCTTATGGTTCATTTGGGATACAACGAAGTAATCACTTATAGCTTCATCAGTCCCGAGCGGCACGATCTCTTCTCTCCAGATATTCAGGCCCTGGTGATCGAGAATCCTATGTCCAAGGACCAATCAGTCATGAGGACGAGCCTGATTCCTGGATTGATCGACGCGTTAGTTAGCAATGTCGCGAGGCAGAGTACCTCGATTCGAATGTTCGAATATGGACAATGTTTCAACGGCGAGGTCGGTCACTTAGAGCAAGGGTTTCGCATTGCCGCCGCGATATGGGGACTAAAGGATCCCGAAAATTGGACGCAAGAGGCAAAGACCGTCGACTTTTTTGATATCAAAGGTGATGTCGAGCGTCTTGTCGAAGCTTCTGGTCGAGGAGTCAAATTTGGTGAGTCGGCTCGGTCGGAGTTTCATCCAGGCCAAAGCGCAGATATTTATGTCGACGATAACGTTGTCGGGACGGTGGGGCGGCTCAGTCCTCAACTCCAAAGAAAACTTAACGTGGCGGGAGACGTATTTGTTTTTGAATGCGATGCCGAACCATTGTTGCTGAAGCGCCAACGTCGACACACTGAAGTGTCTCGATATCCCAGTATTCGGAGGGATTTAGCCTTGGTTGTAAACCAAGAGGTCAGCAGCGAATCCGTCGAAAAATTGATACGAGAGACGGTAGGTGAGCTTCTCGTTGAGTTCAGGTTATTTGACGTCTATAAAGGCAAAGGCATTGATTCTATTGATAAAAGCCTAGCGGTAGGGTTAATCTTCCAGGATCCCGCGAAGACGCTGACGGATTCGGACGTCGGTGCTTTAGTGGAGAAAGCCGTTGTTGCCTTAGAGCAAGAAGTCGGGGCTCGGTTGCGATAACACGTCGGGCTATTGCTGCCGTTACGACCGCATTAGTCTTCGAGGTGTTGAAACGGGGATTCGACGACAGGGAAGGCCAGAGAGAAGCTGATGGGTGCCTTGACGAAAGCACAGATGGCAGATCGTTTATTCGAGGAACTTGGTTTGAATAAACGCGAAGCAAAAGAGATAGTCGAACTATTCTTCGATCAGATTCTGATGGTTTTGGAGCGGAACGAGCAGGTAAAGATCTCCGGATTTGGGAATTTTGATCTGCGGGACAAACGAGAGCGACCAGGCCGGAACCCGAAGACTGGTGAAGAAATTCCTATTACGGCACGCCGTGTCGTTACCTTTCACCCAGGACAGAAATTGAAAGCTCGAGTTGAGGCTTATGCCGGACCAGAGTCAGACTAGCGATCTACCACCGATTCCGGGAAAGCGATATTTCACTATCGGCGAAGTGAGTCGATTGTGTGACGTTAAACCCCATGTGTTGCGATATTGGGAACAGGAATTCGCACAGCTTAAGCCGGTAAAACGTCGTGGCAATCGAAGGTACTACCAACGGCAAGACATCTTAATGATCCGCCAGATCCGGTCGTTGCTCCATGATCAGGGATTTACGATTGGGGGTGCGCGCCAACGTCTGTCGAGCGACGATGCAAAAGAGGACCAGACTCAGTTTCGATTGTTAGTGAAACAGATGATTTCTGAGTTGGAAGATGTACTCCAGAATCTGAAGTCATGAATACCCGGTCGATTCTTTCGGCCCTGCACATGAGTTAATTGAGGTTTGATGGCCTGAGGCGCCTCACCTATCAAGGTGGGTGAGCGATAAGCTCGGTTTTCGTATTCCTTTGAATGAGCGCTGATCGAGGTGCGCGGTATCCGGTCACGGGATTTTCGACGTGTATACTCGATCGTACGGGGCGTAGCGCAGTCTGGTAGCGCACTTGACTGGGGGTCAAGTGGTCGCA
>CAJWCW010000084.1 GCA_913030615.1 uncultured Gammaproteobacteria bacterium
TCTCCGTTTCATTCTCGACCAGCGATTGTGGGAGCTGAAATTCGTGAATCTCTGATAGTCCATCCAAAACTTGGCGTTTGACTTGGCCGCGAGCAGCCGCTGTCAATTCGCGCTGCATATTCTCACGTACTTGGTTACGGAAGGCTTCTTCTCCTCCCTCCTCAATGCCAAAAGTTGAAAAGAATCTTTCATCCAATTCCGGTAAATGAGGTTCTTCGATTTTGGTCACCGTCAAATCAAATACGGCCTCTTGCCCCCGCAACTTCTCGTCTTGATACTCGTTGGGAAACTTAACGGTAATGAGCTTGTTTTCGCTGACACTCATTCCACTAACGCCAGCGTCTAAATCTTGAATCATCTGCCCTTCACCAACGAGGAATGCCACTTCTTCCGCCTTGCTACCTTCGAACAACTCTCCCGCGATAGTGCCCTCAAAATCCACCGTCACGCGGTCGCCTTTTTCGACGGGCCGTGCCGCATCGTGGAAGTGTTTTCGCTCGTGGCGCAAACGTTCAATCATTCCATCGAGATCCTCGTCTCGAACAATGCCCTCTGGCCTTTTAACGCTAACCTGACTGAGGTCCGAAACGTCGAACTTTGGGAATACCTCGAAGGTCGCCGTAAATTCAAGATCGGCGCCAACATCCATATTGATCACTTCTAGATCGGGGGATCCCGCGGGAGCAAGTTCCTCTTTTTGTACTGCGTCCATGTAACTCGACTGAATCATTTCCTGAGCAACTTCTTGGCGAACGGAAGCCCCGAAACGACGACGTACTTCTTTAAAGGGAACCTTGCCGGGACGAAAACCATCCAGTTTCACCCTCTGACTGGTTTCTTTGAGCCTTTCGTCGATTCGCTGTTCGAAGGATTCCGCCGCTACGGCAATTTTCAGCCGGCGTTGCAGCCCTCCAGTCGTTTCTATCGAGACTTCCATACCGTATTTCTTATCTCGCGGTGGGGTGGATGATGGGGTTTGAACCCACGACCGCCGGAACCACAATCCGGAGCTCTACCAGCTGAGCTACATCCACCATTGAACCTCTTCTTAGCAATTCCAGGTCTCTTAACAGGCCGACAGACGATCTTTTCCTCCAATCCTCAGCATCAATAAGATCACGAGTCCTCGTCCGCAGCGGCGCAAAATCCTATCAGAAAACGTAAATCGGATCGCGATCGAGTATTACCGTTCTTTGTCGCTTTGAGAATCTTATGGCGCGCCTGGAAGGACTCGAACCTTCAACCCTCGGCTTAGAAGGCCGATACTCTATCCCGTTGAGCTACAGGCGCAAAAAAACCGAACACTAACAACGTTTGGTCGGGGTAGAGAGATTTGAACTCCCGACATCCTGCTCCCAAAGCAGGCGCGCTACCAGACTGCGCTATACCCCGCTGGACGGCGTCTATCATACATCTCGTTACCAACGCATGCGCGGCTAGCCGGTACCGCGCGCGGGACCATACTGAGCCGCGAAGGAACGGTCATCAAAGATTTCCCATGTTTACGGACAACCATGGTTCACATACAGTCCGTTTCGAAGTCCGCGACCTTAGTTTTTTCGAGAGACCCTGATGTCAGCACGAATTCTAGATGGTGAAGTGATTGCCCAGTCCATAAAGGAAGAGATTGCAACACGCACTATCAATCGCGTCGACGACGGACATCGCCCCCCCGGATTAGCCATCATTTTGGTTGGCGACGATCCTTCATCCCACGTCTACGTGCGACTCAAAAAGAAGGATTGTGAGATGGTTGGTTTCCATACCGAAATACGGCTTTTCGACGAGTCTGCATCCGAAAATGAGGTTATCTCATGCGTCCAGAGCTTTAATCGTAACGAAAATATTGATGGCATCTTGGTCCAGTTGCCTCTGCCTGCTCAAATTGACGCATTAACCGTCATCAAAACCATTAATCCGGAAAAGGACGTAGACGGAATTCACCCCTACAATCTCGGCATGCTTGCCCTGCGCGCGCCTGCGATACGCTCATGCACGTCGAAAGGCATCATGTCGCTCTTGGGCCAAACCGGCATCCCAATCCGTGGTCTTGATGCGACTGTCGTGGGAGCCTCGAATCACGTCGGTCGCCCAACCTGCCTCGAACTATTACGAGCGGGTTGCACAGTAACAAGCTGTCACCGATTTTCACGAGACACCAAGTCCCACGTCGTCTCCGCCGACATCGTGATTAGTGCAACCGGCGTCGCCGGTCTGATCAAAGGACATTGGATAAAACCAGGTGCCATAGTTATTGATGTCGGCATCGAACGTCAGATAGACGGGTCGCTTTGTGGAGATATTGATTTCGATAGCGTAGTCAAGGTGGCCGGCTGGTTAACCCCGGTTCCAGGTGGCGTCGGACCAATGACAAGGGTATCTATACTCGAGAACCTAATGGAAGCGGCAGAGAAGGTTGCACCATGAGCGCCATCTGCATATCGGACTTGCACCTTGACGCTACGGTTCCGAAAAGGCTCGACGCGCTCAATAATTTATTGGTTCTTGAATCGGAAAAAGTTGAAGCCATCTACGTTCTTGGTGATTTGGTGGAGACGTGGGTCGGTGACGACGACGACAGCCAATTTGCGGACGAGCTTCGTACCATTCTTGCAGGCTGTATGCAGCGCACTGCCCTTCACATAATGCACGGTAACCGTGATTTCCTCATTGGAAAGAAGTTCGCAGACGACACGGGCGCTCGTCTCATTGACGATCCCGTAGCGGTTGAAGTTGAGGGACGGCGAGTCTTGTTAGCGCACGGAGACGCTTTCTGTACAAAAGACGAACCGTATCAGCAGATGCGAAAGCTTTTCCGCTCAGCAGATTGGCAGCGAGATATTCTTAGTCGCTCATTGCAAGAACGTATCCACTTAGCCAACGAAATGCGTGAACAAAGTCGCCAAACAAATGCGAATAAATCTCAGAACATCATGGACGTAACAGACGAGGTTGTACTATCCGTAATGCAAGAAACCGCCTGCGATCTACTTGTACACGGACACACACATCGTCCCGGGATCCATCGATTGAATAACGTGAAGACTAGGTATGTGCTAGGAGATTGGAACCATTGCGGGTGGCTCGCCCGGATCGAAGACCGCGGCATCAGTTTAGAGTGCTTTTCTATCTAGACAATTTCTGACTCGGTATCGAGATCGACGGTGGGACCACTGTGAAAACGAAACTCTTGGTCCGCAGTGGTTATAAATTTATTTTCCTCCTCTAGAATCACGTCCACACGTCCCCGTACGTCCTTCTCGTCCCCATATTCCAAAGCCAGCTGTCGGTATGCGTCAAAATGCCGTTTTTCCGAATCCAAAAGACTTTTGTATAAACCTGCAAGATGCATGTCAACGAGGTCGGCGAGCAACGCGAAACGCTCGCAACTGCGAGCCTCAATGACACTAGCAACCAACAGCGTATCTACCAGTCGTTGCGGTTCGTGGGACCGGACTATCTTATTCAGCACCCCTGCATATCGGCTCGCCGAAACGTACCGATAGGTAATCCCTCGCTCCTCAATGACCCGTGCAACTTGCTCAAAGTGCCGCAACTCTTCTCGAGCCAGCCTGGATAATCGTTGCAAAAGGCTTGGTTTTTCCACGTGGCGATAGAGAAGAGACAAGGCAGTACTCGCCGCTTTCTTTTCGCAATTGGCGTGATCGATCAAAAGTAGGTCGGCGTTTGATATCGCGCTCTTGAGCCATCCCTCGGGCGTTGGGACACGCAAATATTGCGCTATTACCAATGGAATCATAGCGCGAGAGTCTTAAAGCTGCGCTCGTAATATGCGGTCGAGCGGATATAAAACTCGCGATCGATCGATCTTAGTACATCGCTCGATAATACGTCCCGCGGCAAGCCCAGAGCTTCGAGTCCAGCCTCTGTGGGTTTTCGTACAACATTTTTCAACACAGCCAAAACGAGCGGCGCAAATTCGCTAGGCTCCGCGTCAATCATTGACTCTAATGTTAGCCGCCATCGAATCTGATCGTAAACTCGCACGCAAGCCTGGACACTTTCGTGATGCAGTTTGATCAGGCGTGACCGTACTCGCTCTTGTTGATCCGAATCGTAACCGTTCCATCCGACGATCTCGTGAGAAAAACGCTTACATCCCCTACAAACCAAATCACCGTACGTTGTAGAACACACTCCGACACAAGGTGTCCTTCGGTTAGTCAATCTTCAGGCCGCCAGCGACCCGCACATCATCGCGTCGAACGTGCTTGTTGCGCTCTGTCCTCGTCGAAACTCGCGGTAAATTAGCGTCACTCAATCATCAAGCATGATTATGCAGTTCAATCACGGTTGGCGCTTCGGTTAATTCCGCGTCCCTGCGTTCCTTCGTTTCGTCATTTCGGTCAATAGACAATCTTTCCAGATATGCGTCATCGATGTCGCCCGTAACGTAGTTGCCGTCAAAGACAGAGCAGTCGAAGTTTTCGATCACGCGATTTCCTTCTCGGGCCGATTCAACGAGGTCATCCAAATGCTGATAGATAAGCCAGTCAGCACCCAGATACGCGCCTACCTCTTCGTCGGTACGATCGTAAGCAACGAACTCTGCAGACGTCGGCATATCGATGCCGTACACGTTTGGATACCGAACCGCTGGGGCGGCCACCGCAACAAAAACCTTTCTAGCGCCCGCATCCCGTGCCTGTTGCACAATTTCCTGGGTGGTCGTACCCCGAACAATAGAGTCTTCCACCAGCAGCACGTTCTTTCCGTTGAACTCCAGATCGATGGCATTGAGCTTTTGCCGCACAGATTTTTTCCGCTGATTTTGACCCGGCATAATAAACGTGCGTCCAACATATCGATTTTTGACGAACCCTTCCCGAAGCTTGACGTCCAGCCGATGCGCAAGAGGTTGCGCAGCCGTCCGGCTGGTTTCAGGTATAGGCATCACCACGTCAATTTCGTGATCCCGACCCGAGCGTTGTTCCAAAATCCGATCAGCAAGTTTTTCGCCCATCCTGAGTCGTGCTTTGTGCACAGAGATGTCATCCATAATCGAATCGGGACGAGCCAAATAAACGTGTTCAAAAATACAGGGGGTGAGGCTAGGTTCAACTGCACATTGCTGCACGTGCAAACGACCCTCGACGTCTATATAGACTGCTTCGCCGGGTGCGACATCGCCCATGATCTCGAACCCAAGAACCGCTAATGCTGCGCTTTCGCTAGCGATCATATATTCCTCACCGCCCTGCACGTCGCGACAGCCGTATACCAACGGTCTTATTCCATGTGGATCCCTAAAACCGACGATGCCCCCTCCCATGATCAGTGCAACGGCAGCATAGGCTCCAAGGCAACGTGCATGAACGCCTGCAATCGCTTCAAAAATATGTTCTGGACCGGGAACGAACTCGCCGAGCTTATCAAGCTCATGGGCAAAAACATTGAGTAGAATTTCGGAATCCGATTCAGTATTTACGTGGCGCAGGTCGGCGCGAAATACATCGGCGACCAGCTCCTGGGCATTCGTTAAATTTCCGTTGTGCGCCAAGCTTATCCCGTAAGGAGAATTTACGTACATCGGCTGAGCTTCGGCCGAGCTGCTGGTTCCTGCCGTGGGATAACGCACGTGGCCGATGCCCATGTTGCCTGCGAGTCTATGCATATGACGTTGCTGAAATACTTGGCTAACCAGACCCGTGTCTTTTCGGAGGTGAAGCCGATCGCCGTCGACCGTGACTATGCCCGCAGCATCCTGTCCGCGATGTTGTAAGACCGTCAGCGCGTCATATATGTCCTGATTAACAGGGCCCTTGCCTACGATTCCAACGACGCCACACATATTATGTTTAACCTCGCAGAGCTTCCTTTATGAATCCAAAGAACCGCACGACGTCCACCTCAAACGTCATCAAATAAGGTCGGAGTATCGATTCCTGCCACCAACCAGTTTCTGACTGAGAAGACTCGACCGCCACTAGTGCAACGATCACTAGTATAGCTCCTCGCGCCCCACCAAAGAAAAATCCAAGCATTCGGTCGGTTCCGGTCAACCCTGTTCCTTGTACGAACTTTCCCAGCATCCATTGAACGATGGCTCCAATGACGAGAATTCCGACAAATATTGCCGTAAAGGCACCCGAGTAACGGAATGCTTGCTGAGCCGGCTCAGACAATCCTTCCATCCAACCGAACTGAATGAAGTTCATAGTCGATTCGGCAAACATCGATGCACTAAGGAATGCTGCCAACCAAATTGCGAGAGAAACTGTTTCTCGAACAAGCCCACGTGCCATTCCGATTGCCGCCGAGATCAGTATCACAACTGAAATGGCGATATCCGCATAATGCCAACCGGTCACTGGCTAAAACCGACAATTAACGCTTCCAAACCATCGTATCTCTCGACAAGCTCCTCCTCCATAGTTAGTGCATCGTTACGTAAAAGAAGGGGGCCGACGGCAACTCGGGTTCGATTACCTCCAGCTTTCCGTACGTTCGAAAGCCATGCCGAATAGCCGTCTTGAAGCAAGCGATCGCGCAAAGCGGTTGCGTTATCGTACTGATCGAAGCTACCAACTTGTACCGCCCATACGAGAGTAGACGTATCTTCAATAGACAAAACCGGATCGCCGATCCGGGTATCGTTGTCTTCTAGGTAACCTTTCTCGTCAATAGTTTGGCGAAGCGCTTCCCGCGCATCTAACGCGTCTTTTGACCCCGGAACCTCGGAAATATCTTCCGAAACAACTACCGAAAGATCCAGTGCGTTGACAGCTTGCTGCAGGTCGAACTCGTCCGAATTAAACACCTCCGTATGTTTGAGTCCATCTCCGTCGAATAGCATCGGCAGAAATATAATTGCTATCGAGGCAAGAAAGATGGCGCCTGTGACCCGGTATCGAGTCAACTCCGTCACTGGTTTAACTGGTCGTCAGTTATCGTGAAAATAACCAAATGCGCATTCGCTCAACTAGACTAAAAGATCCGAATACGAGAATTAGGTCGGTACTCTGCGTCGTATTGATGAGGTAATCAACACAAGACTCGATTTTCCCTCTAACAATCCCCTTAGGCCCAAAATTAGCCTTGTATTCGAGTTCGCTCGCGGGCTGTCCTCGAGTCCCAATAGTATCCGCGTATACCACTTGATTTAGCATCCCACCCAACACACTCAATATCTGTGCTGCGTCTTTATCGGTGTAACAGCCAAACAGCCCGCTGATCCGACGACCCGGATAACGTTTCTTCAGCTGCTCCAACAAAAACCGAGCAGCGTGAGAATTATGGGCAACATCGAGAATCCAAGTACGCTCCATCTCGTGTACCACTTCGAAACGTCCCGGCAGACGAACGTCCAAAACATTCGCAATCAATCTGGCATCCAACGATACGCCGAGTAGCGTCGCTGCCTGGAGTGCGACGACAGCATTTTCCGTCGCAATAGACGGGCTTTGCCAATACTGATACGCATTCAGTTGGACGCCCTCGGTGACCTCGATTCTCCAACCGTCCGAATCCGCATGCTCGTGAAAGTCCCGCCCAGAAATATAAGTCGGCACTCCAAGCTCTTCCGCACGTTGGTTGATCGATTCGGGTATTTGGGATTCGCCGAAAATCAATGGGACGCCGCGCCGTAATATTCCCGCTTTTTCACGGCCGATACTTTCTCGATCAGATCCCAGGTATTCCTCGTGGTCGATACCTATGCTGGTGATAATGCTGAGATCACCATCAACAATATTTACCGCATCTAGGCGTCCACCTAAACCGACCTCCAGAATAGCGTAGTCTAGATCCTCCCGGCTGAAACACGTGAGCGCGGCGAGAACGGCGTACTCGAAATAATTGAGTGGGACATGGTTTCGAGCGGCTTCTACCATTTCAAAACTCTTGACTAAACTATCGTCGCTCACCTCCTCGCCTTGAACTCTGATCCGTTCATTAAAGACATGCATGTGTGGCGACAAGGTTGTGCCGACACGAGCGCCAGCGGACAGTAATATCCGTTCGAGAAAAACGGCGGTGGATCCCTTGCCGTTGGTTCCCGCCACCACGATCACCGTCCGTGCAGGTCTTAATACCGCCAAGCACTTGGCGACGTCGTAGACTCGTTCCAAGCCGTCGAGTACATTTTTCGGGTGTTCCCGACCGATCCTGGTAAGCCACCCAGCTAGTAGAGACGATTCCGCTCGCATCACACGTTGACTAGTCATCAAAGAATTTCTACAGGGAACCAGCTATTCACGCTGGTCCTGGTCACTCTCATCCATCGCGTCGCGAAGTTTCCTTACTTGTGCTTCGAGGGCACCGGGGATTTGACCTTCTGAACTCTGGAGAGCTTCCATGGTCCGGACGAGCGCACTGCCAACGACCACACCATCGGCGTACGCCGCTATCCGCTGTGCATCCTGGGGATCTTTGACACCGAAACCGACCATCACCGGCAGCGCCGTATACGACTGGACCCGCAGCACCTCCTTCCGAACGGTCTCGACCTTCAGATGCTGAGCACCAGTTACTCCTTTTAACGATACGTAGTAAATGAACCCGCCCGCCACAGAAACAATCGAGCGTGCCCGCGCTTCGGTGGTCGTGGGTGCGATCAAAAAGACAAGATCGAGTTCAGCTGCCGCAAATACGGGTTGAATATCCGTCGCTTCTTCTGGCGGGAGATTGACGATGATGACGCCATCGACGCCGGCCTCGACAGCGTTTTTAACCAAGTGCTCGGGGCCGAGATGCAACAACGAATTAAAATACCCCATCATGAGCACCGGGGTGTTCGTATCGGTTTGTCTAAAATCACGAACCATGTCAAGAACCGCGACTAAATTGACCCCATTTGCAAGAGCGCGTTCCGACGACTTCTGTATTACGGGGCCTTCTGCCTCGGGATCTGAAAACGGAACACCCAGCTCAAGAATATCTACGCCGCCCCTCACCAACGCGTGAAGCGCGGGTACCGTCGTCGCAACCGACGGATCACCCGCGGTGACAAAAGAAACCAGCGCGGTTTTACCCGTGCGTTTGTATGTTGAGAGCCGCGAACCAATACGACTCAAAATTTAATCCCATCCATGTCGGCTATGGTCTGGATATCCTTGTCCCCACGACCCGAGAGATTCACGACGATAATTTCATCGTTGTTGCGGCGCAACGCGTCGACGGCGGCATAAGCGATTGCATGACTAGACTCTAATGCAGGCATAATCCCTTCGGTCCGATTCAATAGTCGGAACGCATCGACGGCCTGTTCGTCGGTCACCGCAACGTAATCTGCGCGTCCAATGTCTTTCCAGTACGAATGTTCGGGGCCAACGCCAGGGTAGTCGAGCCCCGCCGAGATCGAATGGGTTTCTTGTATTTGGCCATCATCATCGTCCATGAGGTAGCTTCGGCTTCCGTGCAACACCCCTGGCCGGCCCGCGTTCAGTGGCGCCGCGTGCCTCCCCGTTTCAATACCAAGCCCGGCCGCTTCGACCCCCACCAAATCGACTCCATCGTCATCCACAAATGGAAAAAATAGCCCCATAGCATTCGAACCGCCGCCGACGCACGCGATAAGCACATCCGGTAGTCGCCCCAACTGCTCGAGGCTTTGCTCTTTCGTCTCCCGACCAATGACCGCTTGAAAGTCGCGGACGAGCGCCGGGTACGGGTGAGGCCCCGCGACACTCCCGATAATGTAGTGCGTATCGTCTACGTTTGTTACCCAGTCACGCATTGCTTCGTTCATGGCATCTTTGAGTGTTCGCGAACCCGACGAAACGGGAACCACCTCGGCTCCCAACAATTTCATGCGGTATACGTTGAGCGCCTGCCGTTTTACATCTTCTTCGCCCATGTATACGCAACAATCAAAACCAAACCGAGCCGCGACCGTAGCTGTGGCCACACCGTGCTGACCGGCTCCAGTTTCCGCTATCACTCGCCGTTTCCCCATTCGTTCTGCAAGCAGGGCCTGTCCAACGGTGTTGTTAATTTTGTGAGCACCCGTGTGATTCAGATCCTCCCGTTTTAGAAAAATGCGCGCACCGCCGATTTCGTTTGTAAGCCGGCGGGCCTCATATAACGGAGTCGGCCTACCGACGTAATGCGCCAAATCATGTTCGAACCGTTGACGAAATGCCTCGTCCGTCGACAAGTTCTCGTAAAGCTCGGTAAGTTCATCGAGTGCGTGCGTTAACGTCTCTGCAACAAAACGTCCCCCAAATTCTCCGAAGTGGCCACCATCGTCGGGCGCGTTATAGGGTTTACGGTTAACCGGCGACACGTCGAACCTCACTCATGAACGCTTCCATCTTCTGAGCATCTTTGGTGGGTCCGCCGTCTTTTTCAATTCCACTCGCTACGTCGACGGCCCAAGGCTTCGTCTGTTTTATAGCCTGCGCAACATTGGTCGCATCCAGTCCGCCCGCCAGAATAATCCGCTGTTTTACGTACTTCGGCCATAACGCCCAATCAAACGTTCTACCAGTTCCGCCTCGCTCCATACCGCCAAAAGAATCGAGCATCAATGCTCGTGCTCGATGATACTTGACTGAGAACCCTTCGAAATCAAACCCGTCGGTCACCGCCGCCACTTTCACGAAAGGAACTTGAAACTGTTCGCAAAATGCAGCCGGTTCGTGACCATGGAACTGCAAGAAGTCCACTCCTACTTCCTCAACGACATTCACAACTTCTTCGACTCTAGGGTCTACGAAAACAGCGACCGTTTTCACCCTACCATCAATGCTCCGAACGATCTCATCGGCGGTTTTTAGCGGAACCAGTCGGCGACTATGCTCGTAGAAATTGAGTCCGATCGCGCTGCAGCCGAGGTCGACAGCCTGGATCGCATCTTCCACCGTCGTAATTCCACAGAACTTTACCGCAACGCTCATAGTCGAGGTGCCTAAAAAAGCGCGCTAGTCTATCACCTGCGGACCTAAGATAACGGGACGTCGAGC
>CAJWCW010000085.1 GCA_913030615.1 uncultured Gammaproteobacteria bacterium
GTGAAGAACTGGAACATTGGACCCCTTTTTACACCCCCATCGATCGAAGGCACCGTGGCGTTGCCTGGAATCGGCGGCGGAGCCAACTGGGGCGGCGCGGCGTTTGATCCAGAGACGCACATGTTCTACGTCGCGTCACGTCGTATGCCAACCCTGATTACAGCTCGAGAGGTCGATCAAGCGCGCTTTGGCACCAGGTACCAGGCGTCCTTTCGTATGCCCAGCGGAGACGGGCTCCCGCTCGTCAAACCGCCCTGGTCTAGCATTACCGCGTATCAACTCGATACGGGTGACATTGCATGGCAGGTACCTAATGGCATCGGTCCGGTGGATCATCCGAGCCTGAAAGGACTCGATTTACCGCCCTTGGGAAATCCCGGTACTGCCCCAGGCTTGTTGATTACGCGCGCCGCCATCTTTCTAGGGCATTGGGCAGACGGCACCGTACTCCGGGCACTGGATAAGAACTCCGGGGCACTGTTGTGGGAACACCCGATCGAAGGAGCACACGTTGAAGCCCCTCCGATGACTTACATGGCCGACGGTCAGCAATTCATTGTCATTGGCACCGGCAGCGCAATTGAGCCCTCTCGCCTCACTGCCTTCCGGCTGCCGTAACGCGTCGTCCCGAGCAATCTCCTAGGTATCGATCGAATCGTTAGTACGTAACCATCGGACGAGCGACAGCGCCAATATGCCCAAGACCGGGATCAAGGGCAGTGCCGTGACCACCGAACTCGCTTGAACAGTATCCAAACCGCCAGCCAGCAATAGTCCGACCGCGATAAAGGCCAGCGCAAAAGCCCAACAAAGTCGGTTCATCCGGGCCGGTTCAACGTCTCCACGTAAATTCCGCGTAGTAATGCTGGCAAGGACATAAGCGACCGAATCCAACGTCGTCGCAAGAAAAATGAACGACAGAACCGTGAACACTAAGATAGCAATCGTTGAGAAGGGTAGGGTCTCGATAATCGCAACCACCGCCGCTTCCCTTCCCTGGTCTTGAAGAATTTGGGTCACCGGCAGAAGGCCTTCCAGTTCGAGATGCAACGTATAAGCACCACACACGGCCATAAAGGATAAGGTTCCGAGCGAGCCCCAACCGATGACGCCGAATACCACCTGGCGAATAGTACGACCTCGCGAAATACGACCAAAGAAGAGCCCCATCAGTGGCGCGTACGCGATCCACCAGGCCCAATAAAAAATGGTCCAGTCTTCAGGGAACCCCGATTTATCGACAGGATCCAACCAAAAGCTCATGTGCAGGAAGTTGTTCAACATCAGGCCAACGCTATTGACGCTGAGCGAAAGAATAAAGACCGTCGGGCCGGCTAGAAGAACAAACACGACGACAAACACGGCGAGAAAAATATTGATGTCGGCGAGGCGCCGTATACCCGCTTTTAAGCCACGATACACGCTGGTACCAAATATAAGTGTCCACACCGCGAGTACCGCGAGGTTGAGGGTCATGCCCGATTCAACACCGGTTAATGCGCCAAAAAATTCAGCGACCAGAGGTACCCCAAGACCGATCGATGTACCCGCACCCCCGATGATGCCAATGATGACCAAGGTATCGATAAGAGGTGACCATTGCCGCCGCTTAGGCGTCGATAACGCCCCTTCAGACGCCGCACTAATGCGTAAGAAAGGCGTTTTTCGGACATAGAGGGAGTAAGCGATCGGAACGGTTGGCAACACGTAAAACGCCCACGGCACCACACCCCAATGGAATTGAGCGTACGCATGACCCCACTCCATCGCGGCAGCCGTTCCTGCCTCAATACCCATGGGCGGCGTCATGAGGTAATACACCGGTTCGACAAACGCCCAGGTCACCAAACCAATGCCAATGCCCGCGGTGAACATCATGCCAGCCCAAGAGAGTTCTCGGAACTCAGGCCGTTCTCCGGGATCCCCAAGCGTGACACGGCCGTATCGACCCAAGGCAAGCCAACCACAGAACCCCAAAGTGGCCGCCGCAACAAGTAAAAAAAGCCAACCAAAGTTGACCGTGACCCAGGTCTTCCACACGCTCGCCCCGGCCGCGGCATGGTCGGGTGCCAGCACCAGGTAAACACCCGCGATCAACACAATGATCAGCGATGGGAGAAATACCCTGAGCTCGATGCTCGGGCCGTCTTCAGCCCGGAGTGAGCGTTCTATTTCGGACATAATTCGAACTGCCTTTTTACGTTCTCGTGAACGCTGAACCCAGCGCTTGTTTTAGCGGATCCAAATGAGTCTCGTAGTGCCGCCACTGCGCTAGGGAACTGCGATAGATCGGTTGCCGCACTTGCTCCGAACTTGCGGTTCGTATGGCTCGCTCGGTGCGATGAAATTCAACGCATGATTCTTCGAAGGGCAAGCCGCAAAAGTCAAGCAAACGTCGAACCTGTCCCTCGAGATCGTCAACGACGTCTTCGTGTTGTATCCGCAAAATCCAACCCGGCATCACTTTGTCCCAATGTTCCATCAGGGTCACGTAATCACGGTAGTACGTGCCTACGTCCTCTAAGCTGTACGTAAACTCTTGTCCTTCAGCAAATAATTGTTTGAAACCGCTAAAGCAACAGTCCATGGCATCCCGCCTTGCATCAATGATTTTGGCATTGGGCAAAATCATACGAATGAGCCCGAGATGGCGAAAATTGTTTGGCATTTTGTCGGTAAAAAAAGGCGCGCCTGCGCGCAAGAACTGGGTCTCCTCAAGATACCGTTCGCCGAACGCCGTCAGGTCGGCATCGCTGAGCGTTGTGAGGATCCCGGGATAACGAGACGCATCGCCTTCCTTGGTGCGGCCTTCGAGCTTACGTACTAACGCCAAAATATTTTGTAGCTCCAACGTTCCGTCGACCTGGCTATGGGACGCTAGAATTTGTTCCAACAACGTCGAGCCCGCGCGAGGAAGACCGACGATGAAGATGGGATCAGACTGCGGACAACCTCGGCCCTCACGCAATGACAATAAATTTGCATCACAGACCTTCGTTTGGAGCTCGAGATCTTCGGTCATCGTTTCGGCCCGATATTTCGAAATACTTCGCTTCAAACCGTTGCCTTGTTCGTAGTAACGAAAGCTCTCGTCAAAGCCGCCGAGATCCTCAAAGGCTTTGCCTAAAGCGAAGCACAGATGCCAGCGATCAGCGGGAGCGACCGCGCCGTCTGCTTCCACTGTTTGCATCCGTTTTATTTCACTGTCGCTAAACTGATAGGTCTTCAAGTTCGCAAGGCTCCAAAACGCGTCGCCAAAATCCGGTCGCGCTTCGGCCGCCTTGTGGTAGGCGTCAATAGCTTCAACTTGCTGTCCGAGAGTTTTTAATGCATGCCCTCGCGCCAAGTGCAGCGTCGGGTTGAAGGGTTGGTATTCGAGCTGTTCGTCATAGATCGTCAGCCCTTCGTCAAACCTCCCTGCCGCCACACAAGCATTCGCATAAAGCGTTTCCAGTGTGGGGACCCCTGTCTGCGTGTTCCGCACGACCGTGGCCTGTGCCAACGCTTGTTCGTATTTCTGGCGTTTCTGCAACACGCCCACGTAGTCAATTCGAGCGGGGAGATATTCCGGCTCGAATTCCAACGCGCTTTCCAATAGAAATTCGGCATCGTCCATGATGTGGAGCTTTGACGCGAGTTCGGCGAGGAGGCGCATAGCCTCCACATGCCGAGGATTTTTTCTCAAGAACGCCCGACAAAGTTGGTCTGCCTTAAACAACCGACCCTGGTGGAGGAAACTCGTCACCGACAACAGTTCCTTGGGAAGGTCGTTCAAGCGGTCTGCCTGCGCTTGTGCAAATTCCGCGTCACCCCCATTCGATTGATCTCGCCCTAAGTCGGCAAGGGATTGCCAGCTTGATACCAGGGCAGGATTGAGCTCCACGGCCCGAGAATATGCGGTCATAGCCGCGTCATTAAGTTCCATCGCCCGACAGACATGGCCGCGTTCTTGAAAACATCGAGCGTGTTCTGGATTGGCTGCTTGCAACCGATCCAGCGTCTTCAGCGCGCCTTGTTGGTTTCCCGAGTAGCGCAGACTCACCGCCAACAAGTACAAAGCTTCTTCGTTCTCTGGATCACTCTTAACTAGAACTTCCGCGGCGCGGAGAGCGGCAGGTAATTCTCCCGTTTGCAGCAAACGCTGGGCATCCGATAGCGCATTCGCGCCATCGGATGCGTCGTTATTCGAGTCTACGGAGTCGCGCGCGTCGCCCTTAGATATCGTAGGAGACACGGAGACTGAGGGTCAGCGGTCGATTTGTCGTTACCCTCATGATGTCGTCCTGATTATTGATGTATTGATCGACCCGCTCGTCGGTCAAATTCTCAATAAAGAGGCCTGCACTCCACTCGTCCTTGCTGACGCCCATGGACAGATCGACCGTTGCGTATGCATCTTGATCGCGTCGGTTAACTGCAACCAGCGAACTGTAGCTATCGCTTCCAGTTTGTAGACCCAACTGCACAAACGCTTGGTAGCCTTCATTGGTGACCCAATCGCGACGAGCCCGAATAGTCGTCTGTACGTCTGGCATGAGCGGTAGCTGACTACCGATTGCTGCAAGTTCAACCGCTTGGCCATAGACATCGGTGAGCTCGGTGTCGTTGATGGATAACGCTGCGTTGATCGTCCAATTCTCATCCACGTTCCAAATCAGGTCCGCTTCCACGCCCTTGATGTCGGCATCGGCCGCATTTTCAACAAAGGTAAGAATCGAGACATTCTGTGGATCGAACCGCGTGACTTGCATATTGGTCCACTCGATGAAGTAGACGTTGCCATTGAGCTGGACGCTTCCATCGGCCAATGTCGCTTTCCAGCCAAACTCAATGTTATCGACGTCGTCGGTGCCGTAGTGGGCTGACACCGTCGGATAATCGCTGTTATTCGATGGGATTCCGCCACCTCGATTCCAGCCGCCTGGTCGGTACCCTTCCGACATCGTCGCAAACAACAAGACATTGTCCTTCGGCGTATACGAAAGTGTAAATTTCGTGATGATGTCGTCAAATTCCCGTGGATCCTTGCTGTGCCCACCGCTAACGTCGTAGTCACGGCCTCGGTCTGTATTCCGCACACCCACGCCCGGGGAGCCTTGGAAGATTCCGTCGCCAAAGTTCGACGAACCTTCAAAGTCAATCTCCAGATCGTAGCGTCGCATCCCGATCAGCGCGGTGACCTTATCGCTGAAGTCGTACGACACCTCGCCGAAAAACGCGACCTGTTCTTCCGTCCGCCGAATATCGTTGAAAAACGTAATGCCCGGCGCACGGGTCGACGCATTAACTTGGGCCGCCGCTGCAATGGGCGCATTCGGAACGAAACCTAAATCGGTCGATCCCTCGTATAGGTAATCGTCTTGGGTTTCGATCTCGAACTCGTCAATAAACACGCCAGCCGTCAAACGAATCCGGTTCTCTTCCGGCGTCGTGAAACGAAATTCGTGCGTGGTGCGCTCCTGTGATTGGTGCAAAATGGCTCCCTTCACCGGATTTAGGCACTCCCGACCTCCAGGCGTAATGAACCGCGAATCGACCCCGTAATTCACGACATACGCAGGGTTCGAGTACGTACATGTGTAATAACTAATCCATGCTCCTGAGTTGTTGTAGCCGGTGTAATCCACCATTTGCTCGACTTTTCGATCGAGATAACCGCCGGTGTACATCAGATCCAGCGCGCCCATGCGACCACTCACGGTCCAGCTGGTTAAGCCGAACTCGTCACTGAGCTCGTCGGGGAAGTAGCGGTTAACGTCGAGATCGCCGACCTCGGGGTCGAAATCAAACACGCCATCGGAACCGAGTTCTTGGGTCGTGTGTTGCACCAAGACATCAACGTCTTCCAGCATCCAACGCACGTCGGGCGACACCGCATACGATCCGCTGATGCGCGCACCTTTGTAATAACTGTCGTTAAAATCCGATTCGACCAGCGAACCGTTGCTGGCAGCTTCGTAGCGCACGGCGCTCCCCGACGCTGTGGACAATGGATTAACAGCCGGATCCGTCGTGAACGATCCGAGGACATTGTCAATGTAGCCGCCTTCATGGACGGAATAGAAAGCACCTCGAACGGCCAGCCGATCGTTGACCGGAATATTGATGAACGCCTCGATGGCGGTGCTCATGTCACCGTCTTTGGTGTTCGACATGGTGACATCTGCACCCGTCGCGAATGCATCCACCTGCGGTTTATTGGTAATAAGTCGGATCGTTCCCGCTTGGGAACTCGCCCCAAACAGGGTGCCCTGAGGTCCAGGTAACACCTCGATACGTTGAATATCGGTGGCGTAAACGTCGAGGTTGCGTCCCGGCGCGGTGACCGGCTGTTCGTCCAAATAGAGCGCTACGTTCGGGGTCGTCCCTTGTGCTCCCGACAACAACACGGTAATCGGCTGGACCGCCATACCCCTGATGTAGACGGTTGCCCGGCCCGGCCCGACACTGGCCGAGGAAACATTCGGCAAATGACGAACGTAGTCATCGAAATTACCGATGGCGACGTCGTCCATGGTCGTTTCGTCAAGCACGTTAACCGTGACTGGGATTTCCTGTGCACTGGATGCACGCTTTGTCGCTGTGACGATGACTTCTTCGATTTCAGTAGCAGCGAACGCCGTGGTGCTAGCGGCTACCGCCATCATGGCGGCATTGAGTTTTTTCAGTCGGAACATGGAAAACTCCTGATTTGGTCTTTTCTTGGGTAAATTGAGCGGGCAGGACTAACTGAGCGGTCCATTATACACCACCTTCCTACAGGTCAGTCAAAGCCGCCAGCGGCGCCTCATCTGCTTATTCGGACGTTACGTAAGCGCATGTCGAAGCATCGAAAAACCACGATTTGATCCCCATAACCGGCTTCCGTTTGGCTTGCCCAGCGCTCGACATCTCCGCGAATCTAGCCAATGCGGAGCCATTACAAGATCAAGTACACTGATGGCCGCGATCATCAATCAAGGCGACTCGCGAAGCACCGTCTGAGGGAATTAGTAGGCTTGAGTACGACATTGAAATATTTATCGATATTGCTTCTGGTCTCCACGACCCACATCGCAATAGCCGCGGAAAGCGCGCTTTTCCAAGACTTACCTGGAGATATTGAAGAGCCGCTCGATGCCGCGTTGGACCTAGATCGAGAGCCAGACGAAGAGATGATCGTGACTGCGCCCAAGCCCGACAGAGGGCAGGTGCCGCAATTTGAGTATCTGTTGGAGACGTACAAAGCGCGGAGCAAAGGCTCCCTCCTCTACCGGCGCGGCAAATACGCTGAAGCGTTTCCTTACCTGCTGGTCGCAGCGAAACGAGGCTTTCGCTTGGCGCAAGCGCGCGTCGGCTTCCTGTTCCAGCAAGGGATCGGTACGCCAAGGGATGGAGAAGCTGCCATCGCTTGGCTTGCGCTTGCCGCAACCCCTGACACGCTTCCAGAAATCATGAACTATTTCCGCGCGCAATGGTCGAAAATTCCACCCGAGTACATCCCTCGCCTTGAGATGCTCATTGACGAATACCGCGAGCAATACGGTAACCGCGAAAACCGCGTCGTGTGTGACATGAGTCGAAAAGCGGGGACGCATTTCAAAAAGCTGACCTGCCGCTTCATGGACGAATCGATTTATCAGGATTTCAGTGACGCCATCAACGCCGACGAAGCCATCGAACAAATCGGCGGGGCCGAGTAAATACTCAGAATAAGAAACCCTAACAACTAAATACGACAAGCATATAGCTGTTGGTTTTAACGCACTCGACAACCCGGCGAGGCCAATGATTTACCTCGCTTTCAAACCTTTTATCCCCATCTCCGGCCGAAACCCTAAATCGCCGCGTTATACAAGTTGACATTTGATGTATCAAGGCGTAACTAAAACGTTACAGGGGAGATTGTCCGTGCCGTGGGGTCGCTCGCGGTGCTAGAAGAACTTTTTCAAAGACCGTTCTACCCCTGCCTATGTGGAGAGGAGAAATTTATGTGGTACCCGAGAGCCTTCTTAAAGTGGTGTTCGCTCGCATTATGTTTAACCGTTTGTAACGCGTTCGCCGCCGACGAGGCACGATGCTTACCCGGTTATATCTTCGACGAAGATATTGACGAGTGCGTCGCCGACACTGCCGAAGAAGAAATCATTGTCACCGGCTCATTTATCCGGCGAGACAACTTTGATTTGCCTTCGCCAATGAACGTCATTGACTCACTCGATCTAGAGATGGCAGCAACGCCTGACCTTGGCGATGTTCTGTTCGACCAAACCTTCCAGGTCGGAGTCAACGCAAACGCCGCACCGTTCGAATTCGGCGGTGGCGACGATCAGAACTGGCAACAAGGTGGTGAGGTATGGGCCAACCTGCGGGGTCTGGGTACCCGTGCCACGATGACGATGATGGATTCGCATCGTGTCCCCGCGAACGTCACCGGTTATAGCTGGTGGACGCGACGTGCCGGAACGGACGTCACTAACCTTTATCCCGGTATTGCCATTGGGCGTGTGGAGACCATCCTTGATGGTGCCTCCGCGTTGTACGGATCCGAGGCAGTGTCCGGCGTTGTCAACTTGATCCCCCGAAAGAACTTCGAGGGATTGATGATGAATTACGAAGTCCAGCAAGCGACCGATGCTGGAGCACCACAAAAGCGAATGAGTTTGTTAGCTGGCGCACAAGGCGAGCGCACAAGCGTCATCTTCGCTTTGGAGATTCGCGACGGCGAGCGGATGAAGCTCACCGATCGCCCAGATTACATCCAAAGTTCGGCGAACTGGACCGGACAGTACCTCCCACCTTATAACGAAATGGGCCGCGGAAATCCTGGCGATTGGTCCGTACCCGTTCGCGGTGTCGATGGCGCATTGCAGCCCTACAACGGTGGCGCGTGGTACCAGTATCAGGGCCAATGGATGCAGGACGTCACTTGGGCACCACTCGCTGACAACTCCGGGCGGAACCGCTCGGTGCGTCACGTCGATCCAGGTTGTGGTTTTGAGTTTGGGTCAGGGGCATCTTATTTACCCCACCTCAGTCCGTTAGGCGATCCGGCTCGTCCTACCGCAACGCTTGAAACCCAGGATTACCTCAGCGGATTGGCCGTCACCGATCACGCTAGCCCTGGCAATTTCTACAATGGCTTTATGACCGGTGATGTGGCCGGACTTTCATCCTCCGAAGGGACAGAAGGACAATGGGCAGGTAATCGTCAGGACTGCCGCCAGGTTATTTCCGACTTCCAAGACATCGAGTCCAAACGCGACCAGCAACAGGGCTTCGCCTACTTTGAGCATGAGCTTAACGACTACATCAAGATCAAAGGTGAATTGGTAGTGTCCACCATGGATTACGGTACCCGCGATGTCGTTGGGGACCTAGACGAGATGGACCGGATCAGCCTCATGGGCATGAACACGCCCATGGTGATCGGCGAAAACCCCGGCAACCCATTCCATGCTTTTGCTGACGGAACCAACGGATTTCCGGCGGACAGTTATCTCAGCTACACGGATAGCAACGGCAACGGCATCTACGATTACCTTGAAGAGCCCGGCGAATACTACGTCTTCGCACAGGACGCCAATGGAGACGGCATCCCTGACCGCGACTGGGACGGTGACGGTGTTGCCGATCTTGGAGCACAAGGTGACGTCGAATCCCGTGTGCTCTTACAGAACTACTGCAGCGACTCGACTGCCGAATGGTGGGAGTGTGTCTACGGTGTCGACAGCAACGGTGACGGCTTAGTTGCCTCGCTCGCCGACGCCGATGGCGACGGCCTCCCCGACCGCTTTGACCCGGACAGCGGTGGCGTGCATCTCTTCGAGGACGTACGGCTCATCGAAATGTCGATCGCACCGAAGCAACCACATGGCAACACGATCTCCTGGTTGAACGACGACATGTCGTACAACCGCCGTCGTCAAATCGACAATCTCCGGATACGTCTTGGAACCGAGATCACTATTCCAGACACGGAATGGATCATCGATTTCGACTGGATTTCTGCCTGGAGTAAGCGCGAGGAAGACTATGCCGAGCCCGTATGGCCTTGGGCGGTCGCTTCCATGCGTTGTCAGGGCGGTCAGATGAACGACAGCTGCTGGAACCCCTTTAGCACCGCGTGGCTCGACAGCAACGAATACGGTCAGCTATTGGAGGCGTGGCGCCATCCAGATAATCCAGCGGCCAACACCGAGCTTGAACACCGCTACGCGGGCGTGTTGCTCCGACACGACCAACGCAACATCCGCATGGACGTGATCGATGCGGTGGTGTCGAACGGCGCGATCTTTGAACTGCCGTGGAACGATTCACCGGTCGGTCTAGCTGCCGGTATTCATATGCGCTTGGAATCGGAGGAATACCGTCCGAACCAGCTCGGTGCATCGGCGCTCGGTTCTGCACGAACCAATTTCCAGTACACCGAAGAAGAAACCAACGCAGTGTTCGTCGAGGTCCAGTTGCCACTGATCAACAGCCCGAAGTGGGGCGACATGGAACTGCAGCTGGCGATGCGCTATGCGGAATTTGAAGCGCGCGGATCGGTCAGTGCACGCGGACAAAAAGCGGAATTTGACACCACGATCCCGAAGGTCGCGTTCCGATACTCACCCACGGATTGGTTGGCTATACGTGCCAGTTTGACCGAGGGCTTTGTACTGCCTGGTATGTTCCAGCTGTTCAACGTGTCGGTGCGACCGGATAACTTTCAGAACGTTTACGATTACATCTGTGACAACATGCCTGAATTGGAAGACTGCAACGGCGT
>CAJWCW010000086.1 GCA_913030615.1 uncultured Gammaproteobacteria bacterium
GCGATGACGACGATGTTGTCGAGGCATACAAGAAGGCATCCGGCAAAGGCATGCTCAAAGTCATGGCGAAGATGGGGATATCAACGCTGCAGTCATACAAAGGAGCTCAAATCTTTGAAGCCGTTGGCCTTGCCGAGGAAGTCATCGATCGAGCCTTTGCCGGGACGGCGAGTCGCGTCGAGGGTGCAGGATTTGACGTACTCGCAGAGGAAATGCAACGACGTCACGCAATCGGCTTCCCCGGTCGGAATTCGGCTGCCGAGCCCGTCCTGCCTAACCCGGGTGACTTTCATTGGCGGCTCGGCGGCGACCGCCATATGTGGGATCCGGAGGCCGTAGCTGACCTTCAATCGGCTGCGCGAACGAATAATGAAGAGGCTTACTGGCGATTTGCCGACCACGTCAACGAAACCAATACTCGAGAGGCGAATCTTCGTGGTTTGTTGTCGTTCAAAACTACAACCACCGTCGCTATCCCCCTCGAACAAGTCGAGCCGGAGACCGAGATCATCCCGCGCTTTGCCACGGGTGCAATGAGTTTTGGCTCAATCTCCGCCGAAGCACACGAATCGCTCGCCATCGCAATGAATCGAGTCGGGGGAAAGTCCAATACCGGTGAGGGTGGTGAAGACCCTGATCGTTTTCAGCCGATGGAAAATGGAGATTCTAAGAGGTCTGCGATCAAGCAAGTCGCCAGCGGTCGCTTTGGCGTGACAGCAAACTATCTAGCCAATGCAGACGAACTGCAAATCAAAATAATTCAGGGTGCGAAACCCGGCGAAGGGGGCGAATTACCCGGCAGTAAGGTCGACGACTACATAGCCAGCATCCGGCACTCAACCCCAGGCGTTGGGTTAATCAGTCCCCCGCCTCACCATGATATTTATTCCATCGAGGACATCGCCCAGCTTATCCACGACCTCAAGAATGCGAACCCGTCGGCGCGTATTAGTGTCAAATTGGGCGCGGCAATCGGTGTCGGAGCGGTTGCGGCTGGGGTCACTAAGGCGCGGAGCGATCACCTCGTCATTGCGGGCGATACCGGAGGTACGGGCGCGTCACCGTTAACGTCTATCAAGCACGCAGGCGTACCTTGGGAACTTGGTGTTGCTGAAGCTCATCAAACACTGGTAATGAACAATTTGCGTTCACGTGTGGTGCTGCAGACCGATGGGCAGTTGAAAACTGGACGAGACGTAGCCATTGCGATCTGCCTTGGGGCCGAGGAGTTTGGTTTCGCGACCGCCCCTTTAGTGGCGCTCGGATGCATCATGATGCGCAAATGCCACTTAAATACCTGTCCCGTCGGCATCGCGACGCAGGATCCCGCGCTGCGCAAGAAATTTGCGGGCGCGCCCGAACATGTCGTGAACTACTTTTTCATGGTCGCAAAGGAACTGCGCTTGCTTATGGCCGAACTTGGCTTCCGTACCGTCAACGAGATGATCGGAAGAGTCGACGTGTTGGACGTTGACCCCGCGGTCGGCCACTGGAAAGCAAAAGGTCTCGATTTGTCACGGGTACTCAGCAAAGCAGAAGAACCCGAAAATTGTCTCGGTGTTTTCTGCATCCACGAACAAGATCACGGTTTGGACCACGCGCTTGATAACAAGCTTATCGAACTCTCCGAACCCGCCCTAGCTAACGGTACAAGGGTTCGCGCTGAACTCGATATCCGGAACACAAATCGAGTCGTCGGCGGGATGCTCTCCAACAAGATCATTTGTCGGCGAGGAGCGGAGATGCTACCCGACGACAGCATCCACTTTAAATTCAACGGCAGCGCCGGACAAAGCTTTGGCGCTTGGCTTGTTGAGGGTGTCACCCTCGAAGTCGAGGGCGATGCCAACGATTATGTGGGCAAGGGGCTTTCAGGCGGAAGACTGATCATTTATCCACCCAAAGCAAGTCGTTTTGTCGCAGAAGAACAAGTATTGATCGGCAACGTTGCTTTATACGGAGCAACCGCGGGCGAATGTTTCTTTCGAGGTATAGCGGCCGAACGTTTCTGCGTTCGTAATAGTGGAGCTCATACCGTTATTGAGGGGGTCGGAGACCACGGTTGCGAGTACATGACCGGCGGAATGGTCGTCGTCCTTGGTCCGACGGGTAGGAACTTTGCCGCCGGCATGAGCGGTGGTACCGCCTACGTATACGATCCAGCCGGGTCGTTCGCCGATCACTGCAATACCGATATGGTTGAACTCGAAAAGGTAGTAGAACGAAACGACGTCGACGCATTAAAGGCTTTGATCGATAAACACGCAATCTATACAGGTTCGACTAAAGCCAATGCATTACTCGACGACTGGGCTGCATCCGTTAGCGCATTCGTTAAGGTGATGCCCACTGACTTCAAGCGGGTGCTTGAAGAACAGAAAATGGCTGCAGAGATTGCCGAGAACGAGGGTAGTTGGGCTAATTAACCGTGGCCATACAACAGACAGCTAATCATGGGTAAGACCACCGGATTTATCGAATTTCAACGCGAAGCTGCTCCGTACCGAGATGCGGACACACGTCTTCTCGACTTCGACGAGATCTATACGCAACCGGGCATAGCCCACCTTGAGAAACAGGGAGCCCGCTGCATGGATTGCGGCGTCCCTTTTTGCCAATCGAACGCGCCTCGCGAGCATCGTATGGGTAGAGCCGGCTGTCCCATACACAACCTTATTCCAGAATGGAACGATCTGGTATACAGGGGCCAATGGCGTGACGCCCTCGATCGATTACACGCAACCAACAACTTTCCTGAATTTACTGGGCGAGTATGCCCAGCGCCCTGCGAGGGAAGCTGTGTGCTTGGGATTACCGATCCACCCGTCGCCATCAAGAATATCGAGATGGCAATCATCGACCGAGGCTTCGAAGAAGGGTGGGTAAACCCGCAACCCCCACTTTCTCGAACGGGAAAATCTATAGCCATAGTTGGATCGGGACCCGCTGGCTTAGCAGCGGCAGCGCAACTAAATCGGGTTGGCCATTCGGTAATCGTATACGAGCGAGCCGATCGAATCGGTGGTTTGTTGATGTACGGAATACCCAACATGAAGCTCGATAAAAGATCGGTCGTCGAACGACGTATCCACCTCCTCCAACATGAAGGTATTGAATTCAAGACCGGAATCAACGTCGGAGATGGTTCGGGTGACACGTTTGACGTAAATAAGCTCATTGCAGAAAACGACGCGCTTCTTTTAACCACCGGGGCAACCACGCCTCGAGATTTACCGATACCCGGTCGGAAATTGAACGGCATCTACTTTGCGATGGATTTTTTAACGAAAAATACGCGCAGTCTTTTAAACTCGAACCTAGAGGATGGCCAGTACATTGACGCGCACGATAAAGACGTCATCGTTATTGGCGGGGGCGATACGGGCACCGATTGTCTAGGTACATCTCTCCGACATGGCTGTCGTTCGCTGACCAATTTCGAAGTATTTCCTTCCCCCCCCAAGGAAAGATCGCCGACGAACCCGTGGCCGGAGGACCCCGTGGTTTTCAAGGTGGACTATGGTCACGCAGAGGCGGCGGCGAGATTTGGGGTTGACCCAAGAGCATGGGCGATCGATTCGATCGAATTTATCGACGACGGTCACGGTAATGTGGCGGGCATTAAAACCGTCGGTCTTGATTACGCGGGAGGGCAACGCTCAACCTTGCCCAATTCGGAACGGACTTGGGACGCCAATTTGGTTATTTTGGCGATGGGCTTTTTAGGGCCGGAACATTATTTATCCGAAGCCCTCGGCGTAGCTCTAGATCAGAGATCTAACTACGCTGCGGACAAAGGCACGTATCAAACAAGTATCTCCAAAGTCTTCGCGGCAGGTGACTGTCGGAGTGGTCAGAACATTGTCGTTAGAGCAATCAACGAAGGGCGAGAGGCAGCTCAGTCCATCGATCGGCACCTCATGGGATCTTCAGTATTACCGGGGTAAAGCATCGTCACAGCGCTTCAGCCCTGAGACAAGTTCGTCCCTGCGGCGAGCGTTTGGTCTAGTTTTCCCTGAGGAACATCACTTTCAACAGATACTTCTCCGATTCGTTTTGCCAACACGAACCGCATTCGTCCGCCAATCACTTTTTTATCCATGGCCATGGCCTCGAGCATTAGTGAGGCGGAGCACTTGGGGGCCACCACCGGCAGTCCATACAGCTCAATCAACCGCCTAACTCGGTCTGCGGTATCGGACTGACAGAGATTCATTCGCACCGATAGATCCGTCGCCATGACCATGCCGATCCCAACGGCTTCTCCGTGTAAATAGGACTGATAATCTGTCACCGTTTCTATCGCGTGGGCGAACGTATGGCCGAAGTTCAACTTCGCTCTGACTCCTATTTCGCGCTCATCCTCAACAACGATCGCCGCTTTTAGTTCGCAAGAACGGCAGATCGCATACTCCAAGGCACTCGGCTCCCGGCCACACAAGGCTTCCACGTTCGCCTCCAGCCAGCCAAAAAAAACCGGATCGCCTATTACGCCGTATTTAATAACTTCGGCAATTCCCGCTAGATATTCTCGATCCGGCAGCGAATTAAGCATATCGGTATCCGCAACAACTCGATTCGGTTGATAAAAGGCACCGATTAAATTTTTTCCTGACGAATGGTTGACGGCCGTCTTTCCACCCACCGACGAATCGACTTGGGCGAGCAATGTCGTTGGTACTTGTACATACCCGACGCCCCGTTGGTAGCTCGCCGCCGCATAACCTGCAACATCCCCGACGACACCGCCGCCCATAGCAATAATCGTGCTATCGCGGTTGTGACCGCCATCGACGAGACGATCGATCACTTGGGAAAATGTCTTAAGACTCTTGAATTCTTCACCATCACCGATCTCGATCACGTCAAGATCTCGATCTACCGCGGAAGTCAACGTATCCAGATACAAGTCAGCAACGGTTGCATTCGTTATCACCGCCACCTTGGAACCAAGCACGTCGAGCCAAGATGCCTTATTGCTTATCACCCCCGACCCGATTAGGACACGATATCCGCGACCCTCGTTTAAACCGATGTCAACATGCGCAACCACCTTACGATTCCACCTTTTCGATGGCGTCCCGATGCCACTGGGCAACCTCTCGTGCGACTTTTTGGATGCTTGATCCGTTCGTCATGAACGTGCAATCCGCAACGCTCTCGTACAAAGGTCCCCGTTCGCGCGCGAACGTCTCGAGTGTCGCCGCGGGGTCCACACCCCTTAACAGCGGCCTTCTACGATCCTTTCGAGTACGCTCCGCCAAAAGACTTATTGGGCTTGTAAGGTAGGCAACGTATCCTCGATCGGAAAGTACACGCCGATTTTCTTCACGTAAGACCACACCACCTCCCGTAGCAAGTACGATCCGATCCATAAGCGTTAGCTCGTTGATCACCTGCGTTTCCCTTTCCCGAAATCCATTCTCACCTTCGACATCGAATATCCATGCGATCTCTGCGCCCGCACGGATTTCGATTTCACGGTCAGAATCGTAGAACGAATATCCAAGCTCGTCCGCGAGTTGTCTACCGACGCTCGACTTCCCGACGGCCATAAGACCGACCAGAAAGACGTTTGTGTGTTTCATGACAATCTCATCAAAGATGCCACGACCATTTTACCCTGTGCCTTCCATGCACACAGCAAACGTTTAGCCCATTCGTGACCACGCATTTGCCACGTTCTGTATCCGTCGGGCGAGATGTTTCGTTAACGACCAAGGCGTTAACGAACACGACGAAAAGCCGTTTTCAAGACATCAAGTACTAATATTGGAAGCGTTCTAGCGCGACGTAACGCTCAAGAGTACATTCGTCCCCACTCAACGTATTCGATCACGCGCCATTAAATGAATTGTCTAAATCGATCACATGATGAGACAACTATGCAGGGGCCTCGTGTATAGAGCCATGATGCGCTACACAAAGACCATCAAGTATTTGATGTGGCTTGTTGGCATTGGCTCGTGCGGCAGCTTGACGATCTTAGCAGCTGTCTTTTTATATTTGGATCCGCAAATACCTGACGCCGAAACCTACCGCCACTACCAACTCGAAACACCTCTACGAATTTACGCCGACGGGGGCGAATTGCTCGCGGAATTCGGTAACCGCCGACTCATTCCGATCGAATCGCAAGATATTCCTCAATATTTCAAGGATGCGCTGGTATCCACCGAAGACAAACGCTTTTACGAACACGGCGGCGTGGATTGGATCTCGCTCGCTAACGACGTCGTAAAACTGATGGTTAACTCTACGGTTCTCACAGGCGCCTCAACGATCACGATGCAACTGCCCCGTAACGTCGCCGATCTATCCCGCGAACAGACCTTCGTACGAAAGTTCAAAGAAATGCTATTGGCTCTCAAGATTGAGCAAGAGCTGTCGAAAGAAGAGATTCTGGAGCTCTATATCAACGTCGTTCCATTTGGTAAACGTGCTTATGGGCTTCAAGCTGCCGCATACACTTACTACGGCAAACCCGCCGAACAACTGAACCTTCCACAACTCGCTATGTTGGCAGGTATTCCCAAACGGCCAGAAGCCGGGAATCCTATCAATGGCCCGGTATGGGCGTTAAAACGTCGTAATTTAGTACTCCGCCGCATGCTCGAAAACCGGATCATTAACGAGCGACAGTACAAAGCCGCCGCCGTCGCCCCGATCACAGCGAGCGTTCACCATCGCGATGTGGATCTGGATGCTCCCTACCCTGCCGAATGGATACGACGCGACCTAATCGAACGCTATGGACGTGACATCTATAGCGGTTTCGTCGTGTACACGACCATTGACGCCACGCAGCAAGCCGCCGCACAGAGTGCCGTCAGAACTCACCTCCAAGCCTATGATCGCCGCCACGGATATAGAGGCCCCTACGGTCGCGTACGCACTACTGCCAGCGAACAATCCTTGGATCCTTACTTAAAGAGCTTTGAAACACGTCGTCGGATCGGCGAACTTGAGCCCGCGGTAGTGGTTTCAACGAGCGACGATGCCGTCCAAGTCCTACGTGCTAATGGCAACACCGTTGTCATTTCTCGTGAAGGCTATCGGTGGGCACGCCCGTACATTGATACCGACAGTCGTGGCAGAACGCCGCGAAGCGCGGGAGATATCCTCAACCCAGGCGATCTCATTCATATAAAGGCAAACGATGAGCTGTGGCAATTGGCCCAGATACCCAATATCCAGGGTGCTTTGGTTGCCCTTAATCCACTCTCTGGGGGCGTAACAGCGTTGGTTGGGGGATTTGATTTCTCGCGAAATCAATACAACCACGCGGTCCAAGCCGCTCGTCAACCCGGATCGAGTTTCAAACCTTTCGTTTATTCGGCGGCTCTCGAATACGGAGTAACTCCGGCCAGCGTATACCTAGACGCTCCTTTGGTCTTTGAGGACAAGAATCTCGAGCAACTCTATCGGCCCAGAAATGACAGCGGCGAATACAATGGGCCTACCCGACTTCGTGAAGCTCTGTACCGTTCCATCAACTTGGTATCCATGCGCGTCCTGCTTGATGTTGGCGCCGGAAAGGTCATGCGATACGTAGGCCGTTTCGGGTTCGAAACCGATACCTTTCCACGGAACACACAGCTTGCAATCGGGGGAGGGACGATGGCGTTAACGCCTCTTGAAATGGCGAGTGGTTACGCGATCTTCGCCAATGGCGGTTACAAAATCACGCCTCATATCGTCAAGCGCATCGAGGCCCTCGATGGCTCTGTCATCTTTGAACCCAAACATCCAATAGTATGTCGCGCCTGCACATCCGACACCGGTCCGACACCGCACAGTGCGCCGCGTGTTGTTGACGAGCGAAACGTCTTTATTATCAACTCAATGCTCCGCGACGTGATTAAGCGCGGAACAGGACGAGGTGCACTTCAGCTGCAAAGAGCAGATCTGTCGGGCAAAACGGGTACAACAAATGAAGCAGCCGATACCTGGTTCAACGGGTTCCATGCAGATCTCGTGACTTCTGTCTGGGTTGGCTTTAGCAATCACAGACCCATCGGTTCAACGGAATACGGTTCGACAACACCGCTACCTATTTGGATCGACTTCATGCGAGAAGCTCTAAAAAACACGCCCGAAACGTCGTTTGCGCAACCTGCAGGAGTAGTCAGTGCGAAGATCGATCCACGGACTGGGCGCCTCGCCCCTCCTGATCAGGAAGATGCCATCTTCGAGTATTTTTTTGACGAAGACACGCCAACGTCGGACGCGAGGCCGCAAAGCAATTCAACACCCCGTGTTTTGCAGCCCGAAGACGTTTTCTAGCTACGTATCCAGGCTATCCCGAAGCCGCAATGACAATTAACCAAATCCACGCTCCTACCGCACCGAAAAAACTCACCGAGCGCAGCGTCGCAGCACCGCTGATGTAGAAAATTGCGTGCAGGATTCGGGCGATCACAAAAACGATCGAAGCAGTCCCGGCTTGATCTGCAGTACCTGTGAAATGCACGAGCGCCAGCCCAACTAGAAAGAGCGCTACTGCTTCCCATGCGTTCGCCTGCGCCGCATACGCACGGGCACCCGCCCCCTCCAATAACGCCGCTTGGGTTCGCGGATTTTCGTTATCCACTGCGCCAAGATTAGCCTGTCGAAAATAACCACCAACTCCCGCGCAAACATATGGCAGCAGCGCAACAATCACTAAACACCATAGGGACAAAGCCACTTTTTTCGCTCCTTCTCAACACGGTTCGATCTGGGAACGGACCTAACTTAACAAACCAAAGCGCTTCAGAGTTAAAACGGAACACCCACTCGATTTCACTCGATAATTTTTACGAAATCTCCAGCCCGGGGTTCGCCATGCGGGTGACCCCCATTTAATAGACGCAAGGACTCCTCAGGGTAACGAGTAATCGCGCTTCTTTGCGCCAATTTGGCATACGTATCGTGAGGGTCCGCGACTAAAACTTTTACGCGTCGCGTGTTCGCCATTTGCACGTCTTCAGCCGTCATTCCTCGAAGCGTCTTTAGCGTCTCAATAAAGACAGTACGGAATGCGGTGGCATCAATGTTAGGACCAGCCTCCCCCCGAAACAAAAACACGTGCTTGCCTCGATATATGACGCCAATCAGCGCTACTAGAGATTCGGAATCTTCGACTTCAAGCTCACCAACGTAGCTTTTGAGACCGTTGAGTTCGAGTTCTGAGCCATCAACAACGTCATCCCGTTTCAAGACATCGACAACGTATTGTTCTGGACTCTTCCGTTTTACCGGTTCATGCCGAGCAACGCTTATTTGGGCCTCTTTCTTTCCTCCCGGTGCTTTGCCCAAAACTTGGGATGGGGTATTCGTCACGATCCAATTTTCCGGGAAGTCGACCGCAATCCTCAATCCCCCGTGAAAGAAAGTTTGGCCTCTAACTATCCCAGCCGCGGCTTCATCTCCAAACGACAATCCATCAATTAGGGACCAAAAATCTCCAATTTGCTCAGTAACTAGATCCGGTAACTGGCTTTGGGCGTATGCAACCACCTCATGCAGTCGCTTATCATTCTTTGGATGCGACGAGAATAGCCCATGGTAAGTGGAACGCTGATTCGCAACCTGCTTAGAGAACAATTCTTGATCCTTCAAGACTTGCACGACTTCAATCATGGCAAGTGGGTTATAACCCGACCGAGCGAGAAATTCCGCGCCGTAGCGATCCGCTTCTAGTTCCATCTCCCGACCGTAACCAGATAGTAGAGTAGTTGTCGCTGCGTTTGAAACGTCATATAACTCGCCTCGTCCGGTTATCATCGCCGCGGCAATTCCGGCGGTTTTTCCTAGGAGATTAGCGACCTTACGCCGGCGCGCATGCTCGCCCACAACATGACCAATTTCGTGGCCGATTACAGCCGCTAGTTGTTCCTCCGAACTCAGAAAGGCAAGCAATCCCCGGTTCACAAATATGAACGCGTCGGGTGTTGCAAATGCGTTGATCTGCGCATTATCTAAAACGGTAAACTTATATTTCTCGGGGGTATCCGAGGCATATTGCAATAACTTGTGTCCAAGGTTCGTTACATAGTCTTGCCAACCGTCATGCGGATATATCTGTCCGTTCTCGACGAACTCGTCGTACATTTTCTTGCCGGCACCGGCGCCCATTGCACCAGTTGCTGTGAACAAAATCGTTATGAATAGAAGAGCGCGCTTCACGGCGTAGACTTTCTTGTTCCGACAAACTAAGGCTAACACCAGCGGCGTCAGAAGTTCGTGAACTTATGGGGGGAATCAGGTCGGCGTTTTGCTCGACCGGTCACCAAAACGTTGTCGGAAGCGTTCTACCCTACCACCGGAATCAACAATCTTTTGCTTACCGGTATAGAACGGGTGACACTCTGAACAAACTTCAAGGTGGATATCACGACCTATGGTGGATCGCGTTTTGATCACGTTGCCGCAACTGCAAGTGGCCGTGATGTCCGAGTACTCAGGGTGAACCTCATTTTTCACAGCGCTACCGTCCAGCCGTTTGTGATCGGGCGGCGCAGTGTAGGCAATAGGTAATTTGGACGCAACCTTAGGTTCCGTCGTACACGTGGCCGTACCCCGGCCTCTCAGAACGACTTTTGAGTATTCATTGCCAAGTGATTTGCCTGCTCCGTTACCGGGAACGCGGGTCCGAGTGCCTCTCGGAAAAACCCACGTCATAGGTATCGTGACAGCCCTGTCCGATCATCC
>CAJWCW010000087.1 GCA_913030615.1 uncultured Gammaproteobacteria bacterium
CAAATAAACCACGAAACAGTGCAGTACCGGGACGCCTTTTAAGAGGAATGTCCTGGCTAGTAGTAGGTGCGTTGGCATGGTCTTTCCAGGTACAAGCAGATGATGATGCAGACGACGCGATCGAAGAGATTATTGTCACGGGATCTTTGATCAAGCGTGACAACTTTGACTCGGCATCACCTTTGCAGGTCCTGGAGGCAGCAGAAATAGAAGCTGAAGCCACGCCGGCACTTGGGGAGATCATTTACAACCAAACGTTCAACTACGGTTCGGACGCGTTTTCGTCGCACTACTCGGTAACCAACCCGGAAGGAAACCGAACGGGGGCGAATTTCCGAGGTTTGGGTGGGGGCGCAACGCTCACTCTGTTGGATGGGAAACGGGTGCTCGATAGCAACCTAAATAACCTCATTCCACAGATTGCGATCGAGCGTATTGATATTCTCAAAGACGGGGCGTCGGCCATCTATGGCTCGGACGCGGTCGCAGGGGTTATCAACGTGATTCCCAAGAAGGCGTTTCAGGGCGCTGAAATTGGCGCGTTCTTTAACACCGACCACCACCGCGATCATGATGAATACGTCGTAAACTTTATTATCGGCGATACCATGGACCGAGGGTATTTCACCCTCGCGATAGAGCACCGGGAGAGGACAGGACTAGCCCAAACGGAGCGTGCCAACCTCCTTGGACGCAGTGTGTCGAGTTCAGGTACCGGTAACCCGGGTTCTTATAACGTGCCGGTCCGCGATGCAGCGGGTGCCATTACAGGAGCGCAGCAGACGGCTGATCCTGGCTGTGGCGTGGCCGAGAGCCCCGGTGGCAACGGTGTTGACCAAACCGGCAACGTGCGCAACAACATTAGCGGGCGCCTTTCTGGTGCGATTTGCCGGTTTGAGTTTGGCGAGTTCTTTAACTTCGTCTCGCCCAACAAGGTTCTGAATACGTATTTGAATTACGAGTATCAGATCAACGATCAAATGGTGTACACCTCGGATATCATTTATTCGCGGCAACGATCGCAAAGTCGGGGATCTCCCACCAATCCAGGTGGTCGTATTCGTGACGTTAACCTGATCCTCGGTGGGATCATGGGTGATCACCCGGGCAATCCATACCGAGCGTTTTACGATCGCGACGGGGACGGTGCAGTTGACGCGAGTGGAAATGAATTGCTGTTTGCTGCCGACGCAAACGCTGACGGTATTCCCGACCGCGACGATGCGGGCGCGGTGATTCTTGCCGATCAGCCGTTCAGTTCTGCGTCAGGTATTCCCTTTAACGAAGACGTGACAATTGCTGCATTGCGGTTGTTCGGAAAATTGGGAACGTTACCAAATAACCTTGATGCGTCCGGCGCGAACATCGGATACGCGACCTACGACATCAACACCTATCGCATGAATCATGCGATCGAGTACAGTTTTGACAACGGGTGGGATTTGTTGGGGTCGGCGAGTCTGCAACAGAACGTCGACCTTCGGTTCCGCAAGAACCAGAGTTATCGAGCGGTGCTTCTGGGTCTCCAGGGGATGATCGGTCCTGAGCCGGGCATAACGGACCTTGCCGACTCATACCGGTACTACAACCCGTTTTCAACCAGCGCGCTTAACTGTGAGAACCGTGTCTGTACGGATCCGGGCGCATGGAGAAACCCGAATTTGGGCGATTATCCGAACACACAGTTTGTTGCCGATTCGATCGACATCAACGCGATTCGGTTGCTCAAAACCAAATTACTCACTTACGACCTGCTGGCTACCGGAGAATTACACGAAGGTTGGGCGGGTTCGATTGATGGGGCATTTGGCCTCGAATACCGAAAAACCAGGCTGATCTGGGACGCCAGGAGCGACGAGAACCAGTGCAACAACTGGTACGACGCGTGTTCGCTCGATTACGGGGCGACAGACTCCGTGCAATCAGCATTCCTGGAAATCGCGATGCCGTTGGTGGATGACGACCAGTTTGGTTACGCCGAGCTGCAAATTGCTGGACGGTATTCGTCTTACGCCGGGATCGGTTCTTCGTACGATCCTAAAATAGCCGTGCGATGGCAGCCACAGGATTGGTTAGCGCTAAGGGCATCTTTTTCGACGGCGTTTATTGCCCCGAGCATGGCCCAACGGTTCACACCGAAGAGTTCGTTCTTGCAGTCGACCAACGACCTGTTGTTTAACGACCGCGAAGCGACGTATCGAACCAACGTGTTCCAGGGCAATCCCGATCTCGAACCTGAGCAGGCGGAAATCACAAACGTTGGCTTTTCAGTAGCACTGGCCGACTTTTGTGACAACTGTGACCTCAACTTTGGGGTCGACTACTCCAACTTCTTCTTCGAAGATCGAATCACCTTGCTCAGAGGACCGCGGGTGGTTGATGCGGACTTCTCTAAGTTCCTAGAGGCGTATCCGCAAGCGGATACGACCAATGTCAGTCGTGACGATGCCGTTGCCTGGCTCAATTGTTGCGCGGATCCAAACATCGTTCGCGGCGGCGCGCCGTCTTACACGATCGTTCAGGTGAACGCGTACTATTTGAACGCGCAGGTCATGGAACACACGGCAATCGACGTTTACGCCGATTACACCTGGCATACGGATGACTACGGCAGCATCCGCGTCGGGATCGAAGCCACGCATATCGACGAGTTCAGTTATGACTTGGGCGGTGGTGTGACGGGTGATGCAGTAGGCAAACAAAACCTCGGCATTGACGTTATCCCGACACTGCCCGAGCAGCGTGCGATCGCGACCGTTAACTGGTCTCGGGACAACACCAACTTGTTACTGCGAGCGCGCTGGAACAAGGAAGTGGATGCCGCCTGGACCGCGACAGACATCGATGCACTGACGTACATCGACCTTACCTACACCCATCGGTTAGATGGATTGACGGGTAGTGGTAGCAATACGGTGCTTGAGATCGGCGGACGGAACATCACCGACGAATATCCCACGCCGTTGGGTGCGTTTGGAGCCTCGATCGAGCTTTCCATTCACGATCCACGCGGTCGGATGTTCTTCGTGAGAGCGAAGCACGCATTCTAGAGCGCGGCAATCGTTGGCGTTCGTCGGCTTTAAGGCCTGCGGGTGCTACCGACTTAAAAGGGTGCCTGTTGGCACCCTTTTTTTGTCCCAAAATATAATGGAGGAGACGATAAGACGTGAAGAAGCTGAATGCGGACCGTCGCGACGAAAAGCAGAGACGACACGACGGAGCTTTAATTGGCTAGACGGGTGCTGTTTGCTATAGGTTTTCGACCCGTGGGCGGGCCCCGGAGCGTGGCGATATTATGAGCCGACTTTACCTAACAGTCATGGGCATCCTATTCCTCGCGGTCGTTCAGAACGGACAGTCGTCCGAAGCCGACTTTTCCTTCGACATTGACGGTGATGGCGAGACTGAAGCTCTAACAGATGGATTGCTTGTCTTGAGGTACCTGTTCGGGTTTTCTGGAACGACGCTGAGCGAGGGTGCGGTTTCGAGCAGTGCCGGGCGCGCAGATGCGGGTGACATCTCTGCGTATTTAAGTACCAACCTTGCCCAACTCGATGTTGATGGCGATGGCGAGACAGGTGCATTAACCGACGGGCTGTTGCTTCTCCGATATCTATTTGGCTTCAGAGACGAAACCTTGATTGCCGGCGCGCTCAGTTCTTCTGCGACACGGGATAGCTCGTCCGAGATCGAAACCTACACAGCAGGACGCATCGTCGACACGGCGTCGATCTTCGGTATCGATCGGCGAACCAATTTTGCGGGTGTTGTAGTCCCGACCGATTCCACGGAACCGGGCAGCATTAGTGTCGCTGAGACCTTTTCCGGACTAACTTTTGAACTCCCCGTATTTCTTGCGGCGGTTCCGGACGAGGATCGACTGATCGTGGTTGAGCAAAAAGGCCGCGTTTACGTATTTGAAAACGATTCCGACGTTTCGATAAAGAACACCCTGCTTGACCTATCGGAAGTTGTGTTGTTCGAGGGTGGATACGACGAACAGGGGTTGTTGGGGTTCGCTTTCGACCCCAATTTTTCGACGAACCGATACGTCTACGTGCATTACAGCGCGGCGAGTCCGCGGCGATCGATCGTTTCGCGATTTCGTTGGGATGCAGCGACGGACAGGGTCGTGCTCGATACCGAAAAACAACTTCTATGGGTCGCTCAACCGTATTCGAACCACAACGGCGGAATGCTCGCGTTCGGCCCGTTGGACGGCTATATGTACATCGCGTTTGGCGACGGTGGCAGTGGCGGCGATCCAGATGGCAACGGTCAGAATGGCATGACCCTACTCGGAACCATTTTACGGATCGATGTGCATCCGCAGGATCCAACCAATGCCTACGACATACCATTGGATAACCCTTTCCGAGATAACGAAAATGTACGTGACGAAATTTATGCTTTGGGTTTGCGTAACCCTTGGCGTTTTTCGTTTGATCGACAGAAGGGAGATCTTTGGGCCGCGGACGTTGGGCAGAACAGACTTGAAGAGATCGACATCGTTGAGGCCGGTGAGAACTACGGCTGGTGCGCGTTTGAAGGGACGGAACGTTACGCAGGATGCTCCACAACCTTGCCAGACTCGAGTTTTATCCCTCCAATCCACGAATACGGCCGCACTGAGGGTGCCTCGATCACCGGCGGATACGTGTATCGAGGTACTCAATTGCCTTCACTCTTCGGCACCTACGTATATGGCGATTTTGTCTCAGGTTCAGTTTGGAGTCTGGGATATGGTGGATCGAGCGTGCTCTTCAATACGACGATTGGAACGATTATGCAGCTCGCATCCTTCGGAGAGGGGAACGATGGAGAACTGTTCCTGATCGCGCGGAGCGGCGAAATATACGGTCTGGAAGAATCGTCGGGCGGCTCTTCGCTCCCGACCAAATTGTCGTCGACGAATATTTTTTCGGATCTCATCACGCTAGCGCCAGCACCAGGTTTTATTGAGTACGACGTAAACGTTTCCTCGTATTCTTCGGGTGCCAAAATGCGCCGTTGGCTCGCAATTCCCAACGATTCGGGCATTGACTTTAATTCGACAGGTAGATGGGTGTATCCGAGCGGATCCGTGTTGGTTCAACACTTCGAGATGCAGATGGACGAACGAGACGCTGACTCAATGCGTCGTCTCGAGACCCGCGTGCTTGTGCGTCGGGTAGCTGGGGATTGGACCGGGTATACGTACCGTTGGAACGAAAGCGAAACGGAAGCTGTTTTGGTTGGACGCCGCGAGACAGAGAGTTTGCTTATCACCTCAGCCACAGGAGGCATCACGAGTGTTGACTACGATTTCCTATCGAGCTCTGACTGCTTGATGTGTCACAACAACACGGCGGGTTTTGCACTGGGTGCGAAGACCCGTCAGCTCAACCGTGACTTCGCGTACGCAACGTTGACAGACAATCAACTTCGCTCGTACAACCACATCGATCTTTTTAGCGTGAGCATCAAGCGAGCGACAGAATATGAGGCATTTAAGTCGACTCCCGATGCCAGAGAGTATCTAGACGTAAACTGTTCGAGCTGCCATCGCCCATCAGCGAACAATGGGTTAGCCCTAGATTTTCGCGTTGACACCGACGAGACCGATATGGGTGTTGTCGATGTCGCCCCCATAAGGGGAGATCTCGGAATTGCTTCTCCCCGCCTTGTAGATCCTGGCAGTAAAGAGACAAGCATTGTGTGGGAACGCATGCGTGCGCTCGGAACCAATGCCATGCCCCCTGTCGCAAAACATCGAGTTGACGAGGAGGGCGTCGCCCTAATTGGCGCGTGGATAGACGCCATGTAAGAGCACGAAGAGAAACGTGTAAAGCGGTGCAACCGCGATGCACCAAAAGAGTGCGTAGGACGCACTATGACCGTGCAATTTGGTCCAATCGCCTACGCGAATATATAGATAACTCATTGATTTTATTTGCTAATTTAGTTTGGCACGAAATTTGCATATATATAGGGTGTAACAACTTTTTAACAATGAGGTGCTACGAAGTGGTGAGTAAAAATATTTTCAAGTTCTTCGCAATCACAATCGCGTCGATGTCGTTCGCGGGTGGCACGATTGAGATTGGCGATAACCATAGTATTAGCGTGGGTGCCGGTTTACGGACGGCACTTACGTCGGTAGATGGTAACAAAGGCTTCAACCTGCAGAGCATGCGACTCTACGTCAACGGCTCTCTCCGTGAGAAAGTCAAATTCACGTTCAATACCGAGTGCGAGGGCTGTGTGTTTGGCCAGGATTCGGGGGATCCCATAGGTGCCGCTGGCGACATCGGTGTTTTGGATGCCATTTTGCAGTTTGAAATGAGCCCCGAGTTAAATATCTGGGTAGGACGTATGCTGACGCCTGCCGACCGGATTGAACTTAACGGGCCGTATTACGGCTTGTCGTGGAATCAATACACGGTACCTCTGTTGCCGTCGGACCAGTTAGGACCGGCCGGGTTACTTGGTCGTGACGATGGGGTCACGGTTTGGGGAGCCAAAGGGAAACTGCAGTACGCTGCAGGTCTGTTCGATGGTCTGGGTGGCCGCGACAGTTTGTTATTTGCCGGGCGGTTGGCATACAACTTCCTGAGCATGGAAAAAAATCCGGGGTACTACACCAGCAGTACGTATTATGGTGGTGGCGGGGACATTTTGACGATTGGAATTTCGTTTCAATCTCAAAGCGATGGCGCGGGCTCGGCTGCCGAACCCAGTGATTTCAGTGCGTTCATCGTGGATGGTTTATTCGAGAAAGTACTTTCTGGGGGTGGCGTAGTCACGGTTGAAGGTGAGTACAAGTCGTTCGATAACGATATGACGGCGACTGCCATGGCTTCATCCGATTGTTTCTGTTTGTTCGATGGCAGTTCGTACTTTTTTACGGCAGCCTACCTGTTCCCGAACGAGGCAGGCGTTGGGAAATTGCAGCCGTACATCCGACGCACATCCAATGAACCCGACTTCGATGGAGCATCGGAGAGCGATCTCACGGAAATTGGGGTCAATTACATAATTAATGCTCATAACCTTCGCGTGAACGCGAATTTCACGAATGGCGACGCGAACCTCACGGGGATGGCGGGCGCGGACGTGGATGGCTTCTCGGTCGGTTTTCAGATACAGATTTAAGGGAGGAACCAAATCATGAAATCTATAACTCGTAGGGTGGCGCTGGTGGCCACGTTGTTACTTGGTCCGTTTATGTGGTCGGCCGACACCATCAAAGTTGGTGTGTTGCATTCCTTGTCGGGGACCATGGCCATTAGCGAGACCACCCTCAAAGACACGGTTTTGATGATGATTGATCGGCAGAATGAAGCCGGTGGATTGTTAGGCAAGCAGCTTGAAGCCGTGGTCGTGGATCCAGCTTCGGATTGGCCATTGTTTGCGGAAAAAGCGCGCGAACTGCTGGAAAAACAACAGGTCGACGTGGTGTTCGGTTGTTGGACCTCGGTCTCACGGAAATCCGTACTCCCAGTTTTTGAGGAGCTGAACGGACTGCTGTTTTACCCCGTGCAATATGAGGGAGAGGAGTCGTCTAGGAACGTTTTCTACACTGGCGCCGCGCCCAACCAGCAAGCAATCCCAGCCGTTGATTACCTCATGAACGATATCGGGGTTAAGCGGTGGGTATTGGCAGGCACTGACTACGTCTACCCGCGGACCACCAATAAGATTCTCGAAGCGTATCTCAAAGCTAATGGGGTTGCTGACGAGGACATTATGATCAACTACACGCCGTTCGGGCACTCGGACTGGCAGACAATTGTCTCGGATATCAAGAAGTTTGGTTCTGCCGGGAAGAAGACGGCCGTGGTGTCGACCGTCAACGGCGACGCGAACGTGCCGTTCTACAAAGAGCTAGGCAATCAGGGAGTTTCGGCGGAGGATATTCCGGTCGTTGCGTTTTCTCTCGGGGAGGAAGAACTCTCGGGTTTTGATACCGGCCCTCTGGTCGGACATCTGGCCGCGTGGAACTATTTCATGAGCGTTGATGCTGAGATCAACGACGAATTCATCGATGCCTGGTTAGAGTTCATTGATGACGACGATCGCGTGACCAATGATCCGATGGAAGCGCACTACATCGGATTCAAAATGTGGGTCGAGGCGGTCAACAAAGCGGGAACGACGGATGCGACTTCGGTTCAAGACGCCATCATCGGCGTTACGGTACCAAACCTTTCGGGCGGAATGGCGACCATGATGCCGAACCACCACATTACCAAGCCGGTTCTGATCGGTGAGATCCAAGCAGATGGTCAGTTTGACATCGTTTGGGAAACACCGGGGACGGTAGTCGGTGATGCTTGGACCGACCACTTGGAGGGTTCGCGAGACATCACAGCGGATTGGATGAAGCCACTCGCTTGCGGCAACTACAACGTGAAGACAGGTACGTGTTCGGGCCAGAACTACGAATAGGTAGCTGATCGAACCACACGAGCACCACGACGGGCGGCGCTGACCGCCCGTCGAGAAGGGTCTACATGAGTCGCCGGTACAAACAATGAAGGTCGCTGCGCGAAGTTCAACTCGGATTGAGTTTGGGCGTTGGGTGCGATCGTGCCTTGTCGTTGTGGTCGTGGCCGGGCTCGTTCCGTGTTTCGGCGTGGAAGAGAAGAGTGCTCTAGACGCGAGCTTTCAAGGCACCGTCGATCTCCTAAAGACTCGTTCTTTTGAGGAAAAGGCGGAAGCAGCAAGGGCGATTGCGGTACACACGCACCCGCGCACGCTAGAAGTGTTGACGGCGCTGTTAGACGCCGAACTCTACACAGAACGTAAAACGGATCGCGTGGTCTTTGCTAAAGGGCTCGAAGGTGGTGGGTTCCACATTCGCGATGCAGTCACTGGTGAAGAGCTTGGTCAAGTGGGGCGCCGAGGGGCGAAAAAAATTAGTGTCAACAATCGTTTGCGCGGTCTGCTGCGAGGTCTGATCGCAAGTATTCGTCTGGACGATGAGGACCCTGATGATCGGATTGCCGCAGCCGAAGCGATTGCGGACGGTGCCGATTCTTCTATGCGAGAAGTTCTCGATACGCGTTTGCTTGTCGAATCGGACGCCGAAGTGATTGCAGCGATCGAAACCGCGTTGGTTGTATTTGATTTGGACGCAACCGATGAAACCATACGCTTACGGGCGATCCGGGCGTCGGTACGTAATCTCGATGGTCGCGTTCGCGAAAAGTTGACGGGTATTTCTAACGATCGGGAAGCGAGTGAGGCGATTCAAGAGGCTGCACGCGAGACACTAGAAAGTATCGAAGAGACAGTGGCGCGGTATAAGACTGTTGAAACGGTGTTCTTTGGTCTAAGCCTTGGATCCGTGCTGGTTTTGGCGGCTATCGGTCTTTCCATCACCTTTGGGGTGATGGGCGTCATCAACATGGCTCACGGCGAACTAATTATGCTTGGTGCGTATACGACCTACGTCGTGCAAACACTACTTCCCGGTGGCCTGGAATACTCGCTTCTTATTGCCGTTCCAGCAGCCTTCGTTGTGTCTGGTTTGGTTGGTATCGGGATTGAACGCGGGATTTTTAGATTCCTTTACGGACGTCCGTTGGAAACACTGCTCGCGTCGTTTGGCGTTAGTTTGGTGTTGCAGCAAGCCGTTCGCAGTATTTTCGGGACCCTCAATCGGCCGGTCGCGACCCCGGAGTGGATGAGCGGTTCATTTGAACTTTTGGACGGCCTCTCGATGACCTTTAACCGCCTTTACATCTTGATTTTCGCTGGGCTCATTTTTGCGGCCTTGGTGCTTGTTCTGCAGCGGACGCGACTCGGCTTAGAAGTGCGCGCTGTTACTCAGAACCGGGCCATGGCGCGTGCGATGGGTATTCGAAGCGCGCGGGTCGACGCGCTGACATTCGGTCTTGGGGCGGGGATTGCCGGTGTTGCTGGCGTCGCTCTATCGCAGCTGACGAACGTTGGCCCTAATCTGGGACAAGGTTATATCGTTGATTCGTTTATGGTGGTTGTGTTCGGGGGCGTTGGGAATTTATGGGGCACCCTCGTGGCCGGACTGTCGCTAGGCGTGGCCAATAAGTTTCTCGAGCCTTATGCCGGCGCCGTCGTCGCAAAAGTTCTCGTACTCGTATTCATCATTCTGTTTATTCAGTGGCGACCTCGTGGTTTGTTTCCGCAGAAGGGACGGGCGGCAGAAAGCTGATGCTATTGGGACGATTACTCAAACAAGATTGGGGCCCTTCTATTCTGTTAGGGATTCTTGGGGTGCTATGCGTGGTCGTGCCCGTCGCAAACCTGTTGGTTCCCGAAGACTCCGTGTTCCATGTCTCTACGTACACGGTCACGTTGTTGGGTAAATACCTGTGTTATGCGCTCCTAGCGATGGCCCTCGACTTGGTTTGGGGATATTGCGGCATCCTCAGTCTCGGGCATGGCGCTTTTTTTGCGCTCGGTGGCTACGCAATGGGCATGTACCTCATGCGCCAAATCGGTACGCGCGGTGTCTACGGGC
>CAJWCW010000088.1 GCA_913030615.1 uncultured Gammaproteobacteria bacterium
GACGGTTTCTCAGTTGAGGCCTAGTTCGATATGTCGATTATGATGGATTCGAACGACGTTCCTGGTGAACATTATCTGAAACCAGCGTTTCCCACGGGATAAGGAGTTAGTGAATGAGTGAGATAACCGAAGGTACGGAAGAGAAGAAGGATCGTTTTTCAGATCTAGATTACGACCCGGTGTCGCTCAGGGATCGATATCGAGAGGAACGGGACAAGCGTCTTCGTGCCGATGGCAACGACCAGTACGTTGAGGTGATTGGCGATTTTTCCCACTTTTTGGACGATCCGTACCCAGACGAGAAAATTGAGCGAGAATCGTTGCACGATGACGTGGACGTCGTTGTTGTCGGGGGCGGATTTGGCGGATTGCAGGCCGGAGCGAGACTTCGGGACGCCGGTATTCAAGATATCCGGGTGATCGAAAAGGGCGGCGATTTTGGCGGGACCTGGTACTGGAATCGATACCCTGGGGCGCAATGCGATATCGAATCCTACATCTATTTGCCTCTCTTGGAAGAGCTTGGTTATGTCCCGAAAGAGAAGTACGCCTACGCAAAAGAAATCCTAGATTACAGTCAGGCCATCGGCAGGCATTACGATTTATACGATAACGCGCTGTTTCAGACTGAAGTGACGGAAATGCGGTGGGACGACGTTCGCTCGCGTTGGATCGTATCGACAAACCGAGGCGATCAAGTGAATGCGCGTTTCGTCGCGATGGCGAATGGACCGCTAAACCGGCCGAAACTCCCTGGTATTCCTGGGATCACCGATTTTAAGGGACATACGTTTCATACCAGTCGCTGGGATTACGAATACACGGGCGGCGGTCCGGACGGTGGTCTAGACAAATTAAACGACAAACGTGTTGCAGTGATTGGCACGGGGGCGACGGCAATTCAGTCGGTGCCATTTGTCGGGGAAACTGCTGAACAGCTGTACGTATTTCAGCGGACGCCGTCCTCGGTTGATGTGCGTGGCAACACGCCGACGGACAAGATCTGGGCCGACGGCCTAGAACCCGGTTGGCACCGGCACCGCATGGAAAATTTCAACGCGTTGGTCTCGGGGGTGCCTCAAGCCGAAGATCTTGTAGACGATGGTTGGACGGACCTTATCGGAAAGATGTTGCAGCGGTTCCGGGAAGGAGCGGATGGATCAGGACGTAGCATTGGCGAGATCATGGAGATCGCTAATTTCGACAAGATGAATGAAATCCGCGATCGAGTGGATGAACTGGTCGAGGATCCTGGCGTGGCCGAATCGCTCAAGCCCTATTACCAGATGTTCTGTAAACGACCAACGTTTAACGACGAATATTTGCCGACGTTTAATCGACCGAACGTTGAGTTGGTCGATACCGAGGGTCAGGGTGTTGATCGAATTACTGAACGTGGGCTCGTGGTCAAGAATAAGGAGTACGAAGTCGACTGCATTATTTTCGCTACGGGCTTTGAAGTGGGTACAGGCTATGCGCGACGAGCGGGTTACGAGATATATGGACGTGACGGTCTATCGTTGACTGATTCTTGGTCCGACGGCATGAAAACGCTGCATGGATTGCAGAGTCATGGGTTCCCCAATTGTTTTATCCTGAGCGCGGGTCAAGGTGGTTTTACGGCTAATTTCCCGCATCTGTTGGAGGAATCAACCACCCATATGGCACATATTGTAGGTCACGCCCTGAAGCAAGATTACAAATCGGTTGAAGTAACCAAGGATGCGGAAGAGGCATGGGTCGAGACGATCGTCGAGAAGGCAGGTGGTGCGATGGGTGGTCTTGGAGGTCCACAATGCACGCCTGGATACTACAACAACGAAGGTCAACCTAACCCCGGCGCGAGGCAAGCGGCCCCCTATGGCGGCGGTTCGATCCGTTTTTTTGAGCTCCTAAAAAAATGGCGGGACGATGGAGACTTTGAAGGTCTGGAATTTGGTTCCTAGACATCGTTTTCTTGGGGGGTGGAAGAAAGAAAGTGGCTAGAATCGACGTAGCGAGCCCTACAAGGCTTGGATGTCTGATGTAAAGTGTGTATTAGAGGTCTTGTACTTTGGTTCAAACCGTTGGGTTGAAGGCATAGAGGTATAAAGGGGGAAGACGTAGATGCTTAGAAGCCTAAAGAAAGTCGGATGGTTGTCGTTCGTAGTCCTGTCAATCTCACAGGTGAGTGTTCAAGCCCACCATGCTTTTTCGTCGGAATTTGATAAAGACCTTCCCTTTATTCATCAAGGCACCATCGTTCGAATGGAGTGGGTCAATCCGCATACATGGTTGCATGTGGATGTGGAGAAAGAAGATGGAACGACCGAAGCTTGGATGATGGAAGGTGGTACGCCCAATACGCTGCTTCGCGCCGGTATGACCAATGTCATGCTGCAACCGGGTACCCAGGTTATTGTGCGCGGTTATCAAAGTAAGGACGCCGACTGCGAGCCAAGGTGCCGCGGTAGCGGTCGCGACATCACGTTTGCCGATGGCAGTCGAATATTCATGGGATCTTCTGGCACCGGAGCACCACGCGACGGCTCCGATCCACGTGAACGAGCCAATTAGGAAGCGATGGAGCAGCCAGAATAAGATGGAATTGTGTATGACGATCCATATCGCATCGATGCATGGTTGGGGAGAAGGGGTCTTATGAGCGAGAAAGTTAGGTTCATGGGAATTGCCGGCATGCTTCTGTTTGTGCATATCGCACTTGGGCAAACGAGCGCCGAGCAGCCGAACTTAAATGGAGTATGGCAGGCGTTCGGTACGGCCCATTGGGACCTCGAAGGCCATAACGCGAGTAAAACGTCGGCAACGCGGACCCTGGGTGCGCTAGGAGCGATTCCTGCTGGGATGTCGGTGATCGAAGGCGACACGATTCCTTACCAGGATTGGGCGATTGAGAAGCGCAACGAAAATCGAGAGGACTGGCAGAAGCATGACGTCGGCGTGAAGTGCTTTATCCCGGGAATACCCCGATCGACCTATATGCCGCTTCCGTTTCAGATTTTGCAGGGGGAGAACAAAATATTCATTGCCTACGAGTGGGGCAGTAACAGTCGGGTCATCCACCTCGATCGACCGGGTACCGAAGCCCAGTTACCGTCCTGGATGGGTTATTCGCTGGGTCACTACGAGGGTAATAGCTTGGTGGTGGAGGTCAGCGCGCAAATGGCAGATGCATGGTTTGACAGTGTGGGTAACTTTCATAGCGAAAATTTGAAGGTGACCGAACGTTATACCCCGATGGGGCCGAACCACCTGCAATACGAAGCCACCATCGAAGATTCCGAGGTGTATACACGGCCATGGAAGATCGCCATGCCGCTGTACCGACGCATGGAAGAGAACGCACGGATTCTGGAGTTTAAGTGCGTAGAGTTTGCTGAAGATGCGATGTACGGGCATTTGCGTAAGGGCGAGTGGATACGCGAAGCCAAGCTAAATGAATAGGGGGGATATGGTGATGAGAACGGTTGTGATCCGGATGGCTTTAGGGTTAGTAGTTGCGGGTTGGTCGGCGACTGGTTGGTCTGAGGTGCCGCGCCTCGCTTCTGGAAAACCGGATTTACAGGGCAATTGGGATTTCCGCACGTTGACCCCGTTCGAACGACCAGGCCGATTCGGGGATAGGGAATTTCTAACGGATGAAGAAATCGCTGGCTGGGAAGAAGCCGTACGCGTGGGCCGTGAGCGTGCTGCCAACGTCGACTTTGATGAAGCAGCTAAAGGGCAAGGGACGCAGGGCGATGTCGATGTGGGTTACAACTCGTATTACATTGACCAAGGGTCGAAGCATTCGTCAACTAAGCGGACGTCTCAGGTCATCGATCCTCCCAACGGGCGGGTGCCGCAGGTCAAACCCGCAGCCGGAGAACGGATGGGGCGCATGATCGCATTGCAGGCCCGGTCGCCAGAAGGACCGGAAGATCGCAGTATTACCGATCGGTGTATTAAAGGTTTTAACGCGGGGCCACCCATGGTGAACGGCGCCTACAACAACATCATGCAGATCGTGCAAACGGACGATCACGTCGTCGTCTTGGTGGAAATGGTCAACGATCACCGGGTTATCCCGACATCGGGCGGAGAGCAATTGCCGGAGAATATGCGATTTTGGAAGGGTGACTCACGCGGTGTGTGGGATGGTGATACTTTTGTTGTCACGACCACAAACTTTAATGAGCACCAAAATTACCGCCTTACGGGGCCTGACATGACTCTAACGGAGTACTTTACACGCCTGGATGTGGATACCCTGGAGTACAAATTCACCGTCGACGATTCGTTTGCGTACGATCGCCCTTGGACCGCAGTCGTGAATATGGAGAGGACGGATGACCTCGTCTACGAGTACGCGTGTCACGAAGGCAATTATTCGATGCCGCTGATGTTGCGCGGCGCAAGGAAAAAAGAGATGGCGGGTGTCGTTGATGAAACCTGGCTACCGAGCTGGTATCAACCCCGACGGTAACGGATCGATTATTCTCCGGTGGCCAGTTCTGAAAGTCCGGCTTCAACTCGCTGAACTTTCTCTTCATCCCACCACCAAGCATCGACAAACGGTATTCGGTTGAGTCGATCGTTTCGAATCTCACCAAACTTATCCCAGTGGACTAATCGGAATCCAGGCTGCGAACCCATCGGAATGAAATAGAAGTTCCACATGAATACGCGATCAAGCGCTCGGGCGGCAGCGTACATGTCCTCGGCGGTCTTCGCGGAAATAATCGAATTAATGAGGCTGTCGATGGCGGGATTACGAATGCGTGACCAATTCTGTCCGTAGTCCTGATCAGCAGCAGCACTACCTAGCCAATTCCGAAGTTGTAACCCAGGCGTGTGGCTAGGTCCTAGTCGAACTGAGTTGCCATCAAATTTCCCGGTTCGGCTTCGGTAGAGCCATTGCGACACTTCGGGCGCTTTTCCACGGGTCGCAATACCAACGCGATCCAAGTTCTGAACCAACGAAAGGTTTTGGCGAATCCCGTAATAGGAGACCGCAATAAAGTCCAACGTGAAGGCGTCACCGGTGTGATTGTTTCGCATCACACCATCTCGGACTTCCCAACCGGCTTTAGCAAAGAGTTCCAGTGAATGCTTGATGTTTTGACGCTGAGGGCCGAAGCCGTCGCTTGGTGGATGACGGAACGCTTCGGTGAACACTCGGGGAGGAATTTGCTCGCGCCATGGTTCGAGCAATGCAAGTTCTCTCTCGTCGGGTAAACCCTCGTGGGCCATCGGAGAATTCTGGAAAAAACTGACACCCTTGTCGTAGAAATTATAAAAGAGCGCTCGATTGGTCCAATCGAAGTCGAACAATAGCCAAAGTGCTTCTCGTACGCGGATATCTTGCAGATTGGGCCGATCCGTATTCCAGATAAGGGGCCACCATAAACCCTCAACGCGTGCGGTCGGACGAAGGTCGCGTTTGAATAGTCCTCGGCGTACGGCAGGAAAGTTGTATTGAGTTGCCCAGTTCTTGGAAACGCCTTCTTCGCGAACATCGAATACATGGGCTTTATGGGCTTCCCCCATGACGTTGTCGTCGGTGAAGTAGTCCCATTTGAGGTGATCGAAGTTGTAGCGGCCTTTGTTGACGGGTAGATCGCGTCCCCAATAGTCGTGTACGCGCTCGTATTTCAGAATACGTCCGAGTTCGTACGATTCAAGACGATAGGGTCCGCTCACGAGCGGTGGTTCGAGCGTGGTCTTGGTGATGTCGTGTCTATTCCAGTAGTGCTTGGGGAGGATCCCGTAACCACCAAACACGAACGGGAGGATGGGGTTGATCTCGACGTCTTTCTTTCGGACGAAACAGACCTCCCGGTCGCCAAAGGCAAAAATGTGGTCGAGATCGAATAGTGCGGTTCGAATCGCGACGGACCCATGTTCTTTCATTGTTTCGAAAGTGAAGATGACGTCATCGACGGTGATCGGCTGGCCATCGTGCCAATTCGCATTCTTTCGAATCTTGAACGCAACCCAATCTAGATCTGGACCAATGGCGACGCCCTCGGCGAGTCGTCCGTATGCGGCTGTCGTTTCATCAATGGCATATTCGAGCAAGGTGTCATACACGAGCCCACCCGCGTAGCCGTCCGCTAACCGGCCTTTTTCCAGGATGTAATTGAAGTTATCGAATGTTCCGAGCGACGGTAGGCGCATTTCGCCCATTTTGGGGGCGTCGGGGTTCGCGTAATCGAAATGCGTAAACTCGGCGTCATACTTAGGCGGTAGTAAGTGGGCAATCCCATGCTTGTAGCTGGGGCTCCCGCAAGCTCTTTCACTCGCGATTGCCATGTGGGGTGTGCTGTAAAGCACCAATGCGACGACTAGGTGCGCCGTCTTCAAGAGATTAGCGCCGACCTGTCTTTCGGACGATGTTTAGTCTTACACCGCATATCGAGACCTGCGTTTCCCCGGTTCTAAGACCGTGCTTGTCCGCTGCATCAAGAATGGTATCAACGTCACCTAAGATGTCGAGTTCCGAAAGTCCTTCCGGTCGGCCATCGACACAGGGGACGAAGTTTAAGTTCGCGTTCTCAAGGGCCAGTGTCGTTCCGTCCAACGGCAGTTGGCTGATGTCGGCCCAACGTCTTGCAACGGTACTGGGACTATCGCATTGCATCGTTGCGCCGATAATGCCGGAGACCCTGCTCGTTTTAGCTTTTTGCCAGTCGGGTCCGGCTGGATGCCAGGGTCCGTCGACCTCGTGTGCATTGGGCCCGAGCATTTCGTCGATTTCAAAAAAAGATCCGCCTGTGTCTCTGGGATGGAGTTGCATGTTGACGAACGAATTCCCCTGGTAGTCCGTCACCAAACGGACACCTAGATTATCCATTTGAGCTCGCCTCGGCGCTTGATCATCGCATTGGGTGATGACCATATAACCCCCGTCTCCATCGCGCCTTGAGAGATATCGACCCCCTGCGGTGTCCTCGTTTAAGTCATTCGGGGCTACCACTTCGATAAATTGGTTTCCGACGGGAAAGAGCGCGTTATGAAGACCAAAGACACCGACCCCGGGATCGCGAAAACAAACTTGTAAACCGAGAATGTCGATAAGGGCCTCCTCAACAGGTTCGAGCTTCTGAGCGACGAACGCGATTTGTCGAAGGCGTAACCACATCGTTATGTCTTAACCCCATTGGCGAGGGCATCCAGCAACCTTGGCGGTGAAAGGGGTAGGTCGGTCATCCGAATTCCGAGAGCCTGACTTACCGCGTTACCTACCGCAGCAAGGGGCGCCACGATCGGGGTTTCCCCGACTCCCCGCACACCGTATGGGTGCGTCGGATTGGCAACTTCAACGATTTGACAATCAATCATGGGGACATCGGATGCGACGGGAACGCGGTAATCGAGGAAACCTGGATTGTCGAGAACACCTTCTTGGTCGTAAATGTATTCCTCGTTTAATGCCCATCCGATTCCTTGGACTGCGCCGCCTTGCATCTGACCCTCGACGTAATCGGGATGAATCGCCTTGCCAGCATCTTGAATTGCGGTGAAGCGCGTCACCGTGGGTCTACCGGTATCTCGATCGACGTGTACATCGGCGAGGTTGACGGCAAACGACGGCCCGGGACCTTGCGCATTGAGGGATGCGCGGCCTGAAATAGGACCTCCGGTACGTGCTGCGTTACGTGCTATATCACGCAAGGAGATTGGTTCTACGTCGATGTTTGCACCTAAGCTGGGACGTGCTTCGCCATCTATCCAGTCGACTTGGTTAGGCTCGATGTCCCACGTTTTAGCAACGCGAGCTTTTAGCTCGACGATGACCTGTTCGCAGGCTCTGATCACCGCGAGCCCAGTCGCAAATGTCGTGCGGCTCCCGCCCGTCGTCGCGCAATATCCGGTGCTGTCCGTATCTGCGATACGTACCCGGATTCGATCGTAATCGATGTCGAGCGTCTCCGCCGCCATTAATGCCATGGAGGCTCGACTCCCGCCGATGTCGGGGCTTCCCTCGACGATCTTTACCATCCCGGTATCGGTGATGTGGACTTCCGCACTTGATTGGTTGCCGCCGTTAAACCAGAAGCCAACGGCGATACCGCGACCCTCGTCTTTAGTCAAAGTCTTCGCATAATGCGGGTGTTTCTTGGCGGCTTCGAGACACTCGCGTAATCCTATCGGCCCGAATGTGGGTCCATATGCGGCGCTGGATCCCTCCTTGACCGCGTTCTTCAAACGAAACTCGATGGGATCTATGCCTAGTTTTTCAGCAAGCTCGTCGATCACCGATTCCCCTGCGAACATGGCTTGTGGTGCGCCGGGTGCTCGATAAGCGGCGACGCGGGGTCGATTAACGACGACTTCATATCCTTCGATAAATACGTCTTCGACATCGTACGGTGCAAATATGCACATGGATCCCGGTCCAAGTGGACTTCCCGGGTACGCGCCCGATTCGTAAATCAATTTAGCTGACATCGCCACGATGGTCCCGTCGTTCTTCGCACCGATACGGACCGTGTTTATCGTTCCGGACGCTGGTCCCGTGGCGCGAAAAACTTCTTCGCGTGACATCACCATCTTGACCGGACGCTGACATTTTTCCGAGAGTTTGACGGCAAGTGGTTCGAGATAAATAGTGGTCTTGCCTCCGAATCCGCCCCCAATCTCGGCGGCAATGACGCGAATATCCCCAAGGTCTTTGCCTAATGCCATGGCCGTCATACTGCGCACATCAAAATGTCCCTGGGACGAACACCAGACGGTTGCTTGGCCGTCTTCCGTTGCATTGCCCACGCATGCGTGGGGTTCGATATACCCCTGATGAACCATCGGCGTTACGAACGTTCGTTCGACGATCACGTCGGCTTCGACGAAACGCGCCTCGACATCTCCTCGGCTCGTTTGAGTACGCTGCACGACGTTGGACGGCGTAGTCGGAGTCTCCTCCAGTCCTGCGGTGAACATGTTTTCGTGCAATATCGGTGCGTCGGCTTCCATTGCGCGTAAGACGTCGGTTACGGGCTCAAGTTCCTCGTAATCGACCTCGATCGCTGCAAGCGCTTGGTCGGCCACCTGTTGCGAAATAGCGGCGACCGCGGCGATTGCGTGGCCGTGATAAAGCACCTTATCGCTCGCGAGAATATTGTCGTTAAACCATTTTCGACGGACGCTAAATTCAGATCGATCCGGAAAATCTGCCGCCGTGATAACACTTAGGACACCGGGGAGTGTTTCTGCTTTTGACGTATCAATGGATTTAATACGTGCATGAGCGTGCGAGCTACGGACTACTTTGCCGACGACCATGCCTGGCATATTTTCGTCCGCACCAAAATTGGCGCGTCCCGTGACTTTTTCCACCCCGTCGGGCCGAATCGGTCGAGAACCGATGTGTTTTAGTTCCTTCGGTGCGCTCACGGGCAACTCCTTATCCATTTATTTCGTCGGTATCTGATGCGGTAGCCTTGTCTTTTATCTTATCGTGCCGCGATATTAAGCACGAACGTTCTTCGTTTTCAGTTCCCAGAAGTTATGGACTATCGCCTCGATCCGAATGCTGGCTGAGACGAGCGCGAGCGAATGACTCGGCACTGTGTAAGGGAAGCTCTGCGAGTAAAACCTTGACGAGATCGGCGAGGGATTGACGTTCTAATCGCGACAGGTCGCGGGAATCTGCAGAAGGCGCGAGCCGAATGAGCGCATCCATCGCGAAACCAACACAGAATATATTCTTGTCAGTTTCAACAACGTCGGATAACGCGGCTATTGTTGAATCTAGTGTTGCATCGCTGATGCTATCGGGATGAGAGCACAGAACCACCGCTGACCAGAGAGCATTTTCGCGAACGGCAGAACGAACAGGTTCGAATCTCTCGATCCCGTAATTAATACCGATACCCTCGCAGATATCGCATTCATCCGTTGGACGTACAAACTTGATACTTCGACTTTGCGCTCGATCCATGCCTAGTCTATTGACTTCATGCTTTAGACTTTGGATCAGTGCATCGAGGCATCGTGATATAAATTTCCCGCCCAAGTCGGATGCCGCCGATCGTCGGCCTAGGCAACCGAGCGCACCAGCAGCGACCGATCGTACGTAAATGGATGGATCTGCGAGTAGAACCTCGATGAGTGTATCGAGCACGTCCTGGTTCAAATGACCTGCATCCCCTAGACCAAATGCACCGGCTTTTCGTATCCATTTAACGTCCGACTTGGTTGC